>CALGRQ010000500.1 GCA_937880795.1 uncultured Dyadobacter sp.
CGCAATCGGCTATTTTGGGTATGCACAATATCGTAGAACGAGCGGTTGTAGTGGATGGGCAAATCGTTATTCGTCCGATTATGTACGTAGCATTGTCTTACGACCACAGAATCATTGATGGAAAAGATTCGGTGAGCTTTCTGGTACGCGTTAAACAATTGCTAGAAGATCCAATGCGTTTGTTACTAGATATGTAATTGCGCAGCACTTATACAAAAAAGCGGGCACTTGAATCCATCAGGTGCCCGCTTTTGTTTATAGTAACACTATTTCAACTTCTCATTCTCTTTGTGCCGATCTTTATCTCGCCCAGTTTTTTTAGCCATGTTTTTTTCAAAGGCTTCGGTGAGATTAATTCCGGTTTGGTTGGCGAGACAAATGAGTACCCAAAGTACATCGGCCATTTCATCACCCAGGTCCTTGCCTAAATCCGATTTTTTAAAAGATTGATCACCGTAGGTTCTTGCCATAATTCTGGCCAATTCGCCAACTTCCTCTGTTAAAATGGTCATATTGGTTAGTTCGGAAAAATAACGAACCCCGTAAGTTTTAATCCAGTCGTCAACCTGGCTTTGTGCTTCTTCAATGGTCATAAAACAAGTTTTAAATTCTGTTTTTGGAATCGATAATTATTGTAACCGGCCCGTCATTGATGAGAGATACTTTCATATCGGCACCAAATTCTCCACAGGCAATGGTTTTGCCAAGTTCTTTACCAAGAAAGTCGATCATTTGCTGATACAGCGGGATCGCTACTTCCGGTCTTGCCGCTTCGATAAAGGATGGTCTGTTTCCTTTTTTAGTACTGGCGTGTAGAGTAAATTGGCTGATCAGCAATATATTGCCATCAATAGCCTGCAAGTCGAGATTCATTTTACCGGCCTCGTCGCCGAATACACGAAGTCCTATAATCTTGCGTCCTAGCCATTCTACATCTTCCAGGGTGTCGTTATGTGTAACACCAAGAAGTATCATAAAGCCTTTTTCAATGGTCCCCTGCACTTTACCCTCAATCGTTACAGCTGCTTCACTTACCCTTTGTATTACTGCGATCATATTTACTGATATGTATTGTATGAATTGAAATAATATCACTGACCCGGATCCTTGTGGACTCAGGAGCTGCACCCAACAGGTACGTGATGATAGAAATTTAAAGTTAAGACGAAATGGTCTTAAAACTTGTACGCCTATGGAAAGTGGTACGCTTTCATGCCAATTATTGTATAGATTATAAGAAATTACGTAAATAAAAGTGATTGCTAGGACGGCTGGAATGCCATATATTTGGAATAGCTTAGTTGAATATAGCCGTACTGAGCTGTTTTTGCATAGACGATTTTTTAACCCCATTATTAAAAGCGAGTAGCTGTGGAAGAAGAACGCATTTCGGTATTTGATATATTTAAAATAGGCGTTGGACCTTCCAGTTCCCATACGCTGGGACCCTGGCGTGCTGCCCAGCAGTTTCTTGTCAAACTCAGTGAAACGGTTGGATTAAAAAATGTAGTGTCTGTAAAAGTAAATTTATATGGCTCTTTGGCCAAGACCGGCAAAGGGCATGGTACCGACATTGCGGTTATACTCGGTTTAAGTGGTTATGATCCTGTCACCATCGACACCTCACATATTGATCGAATTTTAGCTGAAATTGCCGCTCAGGAAACGATTAAGTTACTGGGGGAAATGCAAATCAGTTTTACCCCCAAGACTGACGTGGTATTTCAGATGAAAGAATCACTACCATTTCATCCCAATGGGCTTTGTTTTACGGCACAATGCGGTCCTCTCGGTAGCCATTCCGAAACCTATTATTCTATTGGTGGAGGTTTTGTGATTCAGGAGAACCAGACGGAGGATCAAGAAGTTGCAGCAGTAAAATTGCCTTACCCTGTTGACAGTGCGGGAGATTTACTGAAATGGTACAAGGCCACTGGTAAATCCATTTGGGAACTTGTTTTGGAAAATGAGTTGATGTGGCGGGAAGAATCGTTGGTCCGTAAAGATCTACTACATATTTGGCATATCATGAGAGCCTGTATATTCCATGGTAGCCAAACAGAAGGTACGCTTCCGGGTGGGTTATATGTGAAGCGTCGTGCCGCCGCACTGAATAAGAAATTGTTGAATGATCGGGATTGTCTTAGCTATGAAGAATGGTTGCAATTGATTCAAACATCTGGCAGCGGGTTTAAATATACGCTGGACTGGGTAAGCTGCTTTGCTTTGGCGGTGAATGAAGAAAATGCTTCATACAGTCGGGTGGTGACAGCTCCAACCAATGGGGCGGCAGGAGTTATTCCAGCCGTTATTCAATATTATGTTGCTTTTTGTAACGGTAAGGATGAGGGTATTGTTCGATTTTTACTAAATTGGCAGTATTTTTAAGAAGGGTGCGACGATCTCAGCCGCCATGGGCGGTTGTCAGGCAGAAATTGGTGTTTCGTCGGCTATGGCCGCAGCCGGGCTTACCGAGGTGATGGGTGGGAGTGTAGAGCAATGCATGATGGCTGCTGAAATTGCCATGGAGCATCATTTAGGAATGACCTGCGACCCGGTGGGTGGGCTTGTTCAAATTCCATGTATAGAACGAAACACCATGGGGGCCATTAAAGCGATTACCGCCTGCCAACTGGCGCTGCAAAGTAACCCCGAAAATGCCAAAGTCTCATTAGACCACGTAGTGACAACCATGTGGCAAACGGCTTTGGATATGAACCATCGCTATAAAGAAACCTCGGAAGGTGGCTTGGCGATTAATATTCCGATTAGTTTGAGTGAGTGCTAGTTAGCGGAGGCACTCATTCAAAAAATTTCGCGCATATTTTAGTATAAAGTATCCTGCATCCACTTTATATTTATCAAGATAAAATCCTGTGTTGTTACGAGTTGTACTCCCGTAAGCTGTTGCACCATGGCATGCGAATGGCTTGGTGGTAAGTCGGTGGGCCTTCAAGCTATATTTGATTCCTTATACCACTCATGAAAATCAATAAATCTTGTGAGCTCGCTATATTGGTACCTAGGCGTTGTGAAGAGTATACCCCACGTTGTGCGGAGTGTCCAAACTCCATACTTGAAATAAAATACCGTCTGTGACGGTCATTAAATTAACCTATACAATTGCACATAGCAGAGTTGCCAAACTTGTTCCTACCGTCGCAGACGGTAGATTATAATGATTCGTAGTTTTGGAAACTACGAAGAACGGGGGG
>CALGRQ010000501.1 GCA_937880795.1 uncultured Dyadobacter sp.
ATTTCCAACCACAAGTGGTGCCGGCAGGTCGATAAGAATATTCTTGGTTTGCTTGTCAAAAACATCAATAGAACCTCCTAATTTATAATTAAACAGATCGAAGTCGGCACCTAAGTTCGTGATATAGGTACTTTCCCAGGTGAGCTTTGAATTGGCTAGCGCTGTTTGTGCGAACCCCACTAACAAATTGTTATTCAATACATAATTCGCTGAGTTGTATACCGCTTGATATTCGTAATTACCAACAGCATTATTACCCAATGAACCATAGGATGCTCTTACTTTTAGGTTGGGTAACCAATTTACTTTGAAGAACTCCTCTTCTGATAAGCGCCATGCCGCAGAAAAGGAAGGGAATATGCCCCATCTGGTATCCCCAGCCATAAAACGAGAAGTTCCATCCCGGCGTAGGTTAGCCTCAAACAAGTACTTATCCTTGAAATTCAGATTTAAGCGTCCAAAATACGATTGCATGGTCCAGTCCGAAATCGTCCCTCCTGCCGAGGCGTCACGGGTGGCTGCGTCGAGTACACTTAGCGAAGGGTCCACCAAATCTAACTTACTGGCATTAAACCAGTTGTTTTTATAATACTCCTGACTGGCTCCAAGCATGACATTCATCGTTAAGCCCTCAACCAGCTGCTTTTCGTACCTTACTATACCGTCCATATAGTACTGATAATCCTTATTATTTTGGTTGGTAACAGAAGTTCTCCCTACCGCATTGCGCGTCACTGTATTATTTATAAACTCCCAACGATCATTGAAAACGGGTTGTTGATAACGCAGCAAATCATTAAAGACATAGTTGTAAGATCCTTCTATCGACAGCCCTTTCATCGGTTGAATTTTCCCAAAAAACCGGGAAGTCAATTTATTACGTCTCAAATCTCCCTTTACGGCATTCAGATTGTGTAATACGTTATTGGCTTGCGGATCGTCTTCGGGGTTGTTCGGACCGCCATAGCGCCCGTCAGGTGAACGCAGAACCATACCCGGTGTACTCGCACCCGCATAGGTAAATACGTCATTTAATATATTGGTCCCTATTTCGGTCTTTGAAACCATTCCGTTAAGATTCGCCCCCAATGTCAGCCAAGGTTTAACATTGGCTTCCAAATTCAAACGCATGTTGTAACGTTGCAAACCCGACTTTTCAATAATGCCAGGATTGTCCAGGTAGCCAAAGGAAGCGAAATAACGCATATTGGTACCTCCCCCCGAAAAGGATAAGTTATGGTTCTGTACCAAGTTTTTCTGAAAAACGGCTTCTGTCCAATCGGTGTTGGGGTATTTCAAAGGATCGCCCCCTTCATTAGCCCGCCACAGGTCTATCTTAGCCTGAGAGAAAATAGGTGTAGCATTAGGGTCCGAATTGCGCATCCCTTCATTCACCATTTCCATATAATTGGCGTAATTATTAACCGTTTTAACCACATTAGACGGTCTGGCTACTGAAAAGAAAGCATTGTAATTTACTTTCATCTCACCAGATTTCCCCTTCTTGGTTGTAATCAATATAACCCCATTGGCCGCTCGTGAACCATATATGGAGGCAGAAGCGGCATCTTTTAGTACCGAAATACTTTCAACATCCTGGGGGTTTAATGTATTCATATCTCCCACCGCACCGTCGATGATTACCAGCGGATCGGCATTGTTCAAGGTCCCCTGGCCCCTGATTCTTAGCGTTGCGCCATCTCCGTCTGGACGACCATTGCCCTGGTTTACAGACAAACCGGAAGCCAAACCAGACAAACCTGCCGAAAGTGAGGTTACAGGTCTACCATCGGTTTCCTTACTTATATCAATTGACGAAACAGCACCCGTTAAATTAACTTTTTTCTGGGTACCGTACCCCACCACCACCAATTCTTCCAGTGCTTTCGTGTCTGATTGTAACATCACGTCTACAATGGACTTGTCACCCACCGCCACTTCTTTGGATGTAAACCCTACAAACGAAAATACCAGCACGGCATCTCGTTCTACATTAATGGTAAAATTACCATCTACATCCGTTGTTGTTCCCTGGTTGGTTCCTTTCACAAGAATACTCACACCAGGTAGCCCACTACCCGCCTCATCGGTTACTTTTCCCCGGAGCTCTTGCTTTAAGATAGCCGCTTTGAACGCAGCTCTATTTACCTCATTCTTTGATCCTGTTTCTGTTGATAAATTCCATTTTAGGGGAATCTCAGTGGCAGTAACCTCTCCTCCCGCAACCAGTACTAAAAGCCCCGCATGCCACTTAGTTTTATTGAACAAACTACATAGCTTTTGACCGCCTTTTAAGCGTATCCTTTTTTGCATAATAACTAAAATTTAAATTGAAATTGGGTAATATATTGCACTAAAAACTAACTCCTAAAAAAAACATATCATACTTCATATCAACACAATACCAACAACCTACCATATTAAACTACACCTTTCATAAAGCACGATTCCTATGTATGCACACGCAGAAAAATTAGGGAATAGAACTTACTAGATAGATCTACATCCACTTAGACACGTACCCTTTCTCTGAACCATTGTGATAGGTGCATCATGAAATCCACGTCTGACCAACTTACGGTTTTGCCTGTATAGTCAATAGCTACAAAGTGCCTCCCAAACTGTTTTTCCCTACACTGATGCGACGGTGCAAGCCCAATTTCCAAGTACAAAATTGTATCCTACGCCAAATCAAGGTCATAACGCATTTAATTATACGTTTAACCCACAATGTCTCAGACCACTTCATTCATAAACACATACCATCATTGGGTTTTATAGAGTAGTCCATTATTTAGTTGCACAAACCAAATACATCTGTGAATATCCTACACACCCTCCAATTCTTTGGTTTTATCAGAACACTCTTATCGTATACTCTCACCGCCGCATCACCTTCTAATTTGTTTATCTTTAATTCTTAATAATGTACAAAATTCATTCTTACCCCACTTACTTAAATTACTTACAAAGTCACTAGTAAAAGCAAGTAATTGCCAAAAGTTACTAGGGTTATTGCAGTATAAAATATAAAGTAATCAAGTAAAATATCTTTTTTATTGCCCCTCTCTCTCACCTGCTGTACTCCATTAAATTTCTCTACCCAATAGTAAAAAAGCGCTGCTTCTATACTTTTCATATAACTGTTTCGAAAATCGGCTACGACAAGCTTCGGTAAGACCATTTTCAAAGCATAATCAATAACACTCAACGGTCGAATAAAAAATGTCTTAACGCAGCAGACGCTGCCAAGTATTCTATATATAAATACTCGAACTAATACCTATTCTATTTTTATATGGCAACCTTCTGGAATAAAATGAGTGATGCAGAGCTGCTGACTCGTCTGACCGACGAAGACCATGCTGTATTTGCTGAAATTTATGGGAGGTATCGGGCTGTGCTTTTTGCTCACGCTTATAAAATTATCCAGGACGAAGATGTTGCCAAGGATGTGGTGCAAGAACTATTTACGAACATTTGGATGCGCCGACAAGATCTTCAGATTAGGACAACCCTATCGGCTTATTTGTATACGTCCGTTCGTAATCGGGTATTGGATTATATTTCACACCAAAATGTTGAAGACCGATACTTAAATTCACTTTCCGACTTTATCGAGAAAGGAGAATGGGTTACAGATGAGCAAATGCGAGAAAAAGAGCTCTCAGAGCTTATTGATAAAGAAATTGCACTTCTACCCACCAAAATGAGGCAGGTTTTCGAACTGAGCCGGTTTCAGGAATATTCGTACAACGAAATTGCCACAGAACTTGATATTTCTGACAAAACAGTAAAGAAACAAGTACATAACGCTCTGCAAATCCTACGTAAAAAACTAGACTTTGCACTTTTCTTCGGGTTTTTATAAAATATTTTCGAATTGATCTACTACCAAAGCC
>CALGRQ010000502.1 GCA_937880795.1 uncultured Dyadobacter sp.
GGGACGCAAGTCAAAAGAGGCTGATGTTTTCCCTTCGTATTTTAAGACCGACTGATTGTAACCAATTCTTTCACCATTACGGTAGGTAACCACAGATATGTGATTCCAATTGGGTAATTCGATGATTCCGGAGATAGGCACCACCGCTCTGCTACTGTCATCCCGGGCATACAGCTGCATATCCTTAGGTAGTTGCGAAAACACAACAGAATAATAGCGTTGGGCAAAACTAGTTTGCTGCAAGCCGATGATCAATAAAAAATGGAGTAAAGATTTTTGCCAAAAAGGTTTCATTTGCATTGTGAACAAGTGTGTTTCAAAACATGGAAAAACAATTTTCCATACCACCTATTTAACTTAGAAAGTGTGCTCACAAGTATGTCAGCGAGCAAAAAAACTACCTATATAGAATGAACGCAGACCTTTAATGTGCTTTATTAAAATAATCTTCAAGGCTATCGAGATAAAGACCTGTTTTTTAGCTCACTTACGCACATACTTCCTTTGAATAAAAAGCAATTACAATCCTATACATCGGCAAGAGGCTTTTTGTACATTTGTCTGTACAAAACCCTTATAAAATGAAATTTTTACAGTACAAAGTAGCTTAACAGCCGAAGCCATACTTTTTGTTTTGTTAAAAATTACACGATGCATCTATCATTATTCATTGATTCAGAACAGTCTATATGACAAAAACTTTACTCCTTGCCTATCTTGTTTTGTGCTTTTTCACCACATCCGTTCTTGCTCAAAAAATAGATTTTGTAACCTTTGAACAACTTCCCGCAGACGAACAACTCTTTGCCCGCGATAAAAACAATGAAGCTGAAATTGTAATTTCTGGAAAAGTAGAGGCTGCCGGTTATGCTTATCTGTCGGTGGTAAAGTACAGAAACGACAAAATGGTGGGCTATCAAAAAAGCAATACGCAATACAGTGGCACTACTGCACCCTTTAAGTTCAGTACCAAGATAAAATCGGAACTTGCCCAATATGCTTTTGAGGTATATGCGTGCAAATCGCCAACAGATTCTGTGAAAATTGTGAGGCGGAACAATGTTGTTGCCGGTGATTTTTACATTATTTATGGCCAGTCTAATGCCGTAGCCTGGGAGCTCGATTATACCTATCGACACGAATTTGCACGCTCCTATGGAAGTTTCCCGGACGGTAAGCGTTGGGGTGTTTCCAATGGAGGAACTCCACGGGTGGGTATTTTCGGCATTGAATTCCAACGTCGTATTGCAGAAATGCATGGTTTCCCTACTTGTGTGATCAATGGAGCGTTCGCTGGTGCATCCCTGGCCGACCTCATCACGCGTAATCCCAACAATCATGCGGAAGCTTCTACACCTTATGGTATGCTGTTGAATTATGCACATCAAACGGGTCTCATTTCCTCCCTAAAAGGGATTTTCTATTGGCAAGGGGAAGCAGAGGCATATAGCGACAATCCGCTTAGTTGGGCACCACTTTTCAAAACGATGGTGAACCAATGGAAGGAAGACTACCCAATGGCCGAAAAGATATACGTTTTCCAACTGCCGCTGGCGGGAGGAGGTGCTTATGACGACCGAATTGGTCAGTTCAGGGAGTCTCAAAGAACACTGGATAAGTCGTATCCCATTATTCAGCCCTATGCCGCTCTAGGCGCACCGGGTTGGAATGGCTTTCACTACGGACTGGAAGGATATTTGAAAATTGGGCGAGATTTAGCGGATATGGCAGGTTACTATCATTATGGTAAAAAAGAAAAAATCACCTCGCCAAGCGTTCAAAAAATATTCTATTCTTCTCCAAAGTCCGATGAAATCACCATGGCATTTGAAGACTATCAGGAAATGGTATATCCCAATGATACCCTCAATGAAAATATACCCGGCAGCTTAGAACCAGTTTCGACTTATTCCGTAAAAGACTTCTTTTATCTCAACGGAGAATGGCAAAAATTAAAAAGTGGCAGAGCTGAGGCCAATAAAATTATTGTTGAGCTGAAAAATGTATCCAACGATACCACCATCAAATATTTACCTTCCAAGTATCACCATTCCGGCCTGCTGTCTGCTCCCTGGGTATATATTGGGCCATTTTTGAGAAATAGTAAGGGTTTAAGAGCATTCGCTTTCCATCATCTGCCCATAGCTCCGTATGTGGACCTGGGCACCTTGCAAGTCAATATAAACGAAGAAAAGAACAATCTTAAAATATCCTGGAATTCACTTCCGTCGGTAAAGGGCTATATATTGGAACGCCGAAATAAGAAAGAGGCCATCCCCTCGCACGAAATCATTTATTTACCTCCAACACAAACCGAGTATACGGATCTTACAGCCAAAAAAGGAGTGGAATATACCTATTCCGTCAGAGGATATACCGACCAGTCCGAATCACAGATTGTATCGTCTATATTCACAAAACAGTCAGAGGATATCCAATCCGCTGAATCTGTTAACGCATTCCCGAACCCGGCCATAGACCATGTGAACATTACCTCGACAACCTCTCCCATCGTGAGAATCGATATAATAGCGGTAAACGGAGTAACCATGAAATCGGAAACTTACCCTGCAAAAGATTGGGTGACAATACCAACAACACATTTTCCAAGGGGTAATTACATTCTTCAGGTATATTTAGAGAATGGAACCAAAGTATCTAAACGTGTAGCTTTACAATAATTAGCATGACTCTTCCGGGAGTCGTACTAATTTATTTCCTGGGATAAAGACTGGCAGAACCGTCTGATTTAGATAAAATCCAATATTTGTCAAACATGGCCAAAAACCATAGGACCATGATCATTGGAAGTGAGTATTTGTCCCAGGAAAGCTGAGCCTTACCCAAAAGCAACACATTAAAGAGCACTACGCAGCTCGCCAGGTTGGCATAAGGTGAAACAAAGCGCATTAAGGTTATCATCATCATGAGGCCAAACAAGCATTGTTTTACAAGACCTGTAATGCCAACTGTCATAAACAGCTGATCCACGTAACCTAAATACGGCCAGGTAAAATAGGGATTATACGCCTGTTTTGCCGGAAAAAAGGAAACCAATAAAACCACAAAAGCACAAATTCCGGCAAAATAAATGGGATACTTCCGTGGATACTCGATAAAATACCGAAGCTTACCGGTAAGAATTACTTCGGGGATAACATAGTAAGCCGCCAAAACCACGCAGGCATATAACACATACCCAAAGTTGTAATTGACCAGTTTATCAGAATCGTAATACTGATCGGCCATAACGGTTGCCGGTGCAGGACCATTCCACAATAATACCCAGGGGACTATACTCACCACAGCCAAGGCATACCACATCCAGGTTCTATCAGCAAAAACATTTTTGATCAAAAGCCCCATGTTGTTGCTGCGTTTCCAGATCAACAGCATTTCATAAAATGCCACTGCCGCAGGAAAAGCCAACATATATTGCCGGCAGCTTACAGAAGCCACAAAAAACAATAATCCCCACAAATGCTTTCCTTTAATATAAGCCACCGATCCGGCCAACGCGGTGAGCATCGCGAAAATATCGGTATAGTAGTAAACGCTACATAAATAATAATTGGGAAAAACCAACAACCCTCCTAAACATAGAAAAAATCGTTTAGATCGCTCGGGAGCCCCCCAAATGAATGTCATCAGCAATAAAAAACTAACACCATAGGTAAGCAATCGCAGGTATTGGATGTCTTCTCCAAATAGGCTCACCACCCAACCTCCTAAAATAAATGGGATGGGCGTATTGAGCTCGTTATAAGTTTTCAGCAGGTTTATAGAAGGAATTGGCTCCTTACTAAACGTAACCGCAGCCACCAGATAATGATTTTCATCCTGATACAACGGCCCGGTAAAACGATCTTTCAGAAAAAAAACGGCTATAAATAAAATTAGAACGCCTATTGAAGTATAAAGCTTACGCGAATGCATGTATCAGTGTGATTAAACGAAATTAACTTCTGTACTAAGGGATATACCAAATTGATTGGCAACCGATTGTTTTATTTTCTCCGAAAGGGCCTTAATATCTTCTCCTTTCCCTCCCCCATAATTGACCAATACCAGAGCCTGGCGCTCATGCACCCCAATGGCACCATCGCGAAATCCTTTCCATCCCGCCTGCTCTATAAGCCAGCCGGCAGGTACTTTTATCCATCCGGGTACGGTAGGGTAACCGGGCAATGTGGGGTAGACATTTTTTAAAGCATCATATTGCGTTTGCTCAATCTCCGGATTCTTAAAAAAGCTACCTGCATTCCCAATTTTGGCAGGATCCGGCAATTTGCTCTGACGAATGTGAATAACCGCATCACTCACCGCGCGAATGGATAATTCAGTCACGTTCATTTCTTCAAGCGTTTTCTGAATATCGCCATAGCCCACATGAAATTCAGGTTTTTTATGGAGCTTCATCACTACACCCGTAATGATATACTGATCTTTCAATTCCTTTTTAAAGATACTTTCGCGATAGCCAAACTGACATTCCGCATTACTGAACTCACGGCGAAGACCCGTCTTCATGGAGAGCGCATATACCTTCTCAATTACATCCTTCACCTCCACGCCGTATGCGCCAATATTTTGCATGGGTGCAGCACCGACAGTTCCCGGAATCAGTGATAAATTTTCGATACCGGCATAGCCCTTACGCACACAGTACATCACAAGCTCATGCCATACCTCTCCTCCTCCAACCTGCAACCAGATATAGGAATCGTCTTCCTCCAATACCTCAATGCCTTTGATATTGGGATGAATCACCAACGCATTCACATTTTGAGTCAGAAGCACATTGCTTCCACCACCCAATATAAAGCGGGGAACAGACAGGTAATCCGGATGAACCAATAAGGTGCGAAGGTCATCTTCACTGGCTAACTCTGCAAAGTACCGGGCCTCTGATTCAAGTCCGAAAGTATTTAAATGACGAAGCGAAACATGCTGTCTAATTTCCATAAACCATTTTCAAGTAAGGCCACAAAGTTAGCCATTACATTCAAAATAGTGTTGAATTGGTGATTCTTCCATTTTTGGTTAAGTTTGTGAGTTCATTGTGAATCAAACACGATCTATGTTGCTTAAAAATAAACTTCTCTTTTGGACCCTCAATCTGGCACTGCTTTTGGTGGTGGGGTGCAGCAGAAAAAGTGTTGTCAGCTCTTCGGGCGGCAACATGGGCGACGATATCGCAAGAGTAAGGCCGCGATTTGAATACAAAGAGCCCGTTGCAAAGAAGGCTGAACCAAAAAAGACGGCACCTGCAACAACGCCTCAGCCAGCCACAGACAAGCCACTGTATGTTAATAAAAAGCTGGATTTAGCTTTAGACTCGCTTTCAAGACAAAATAAATCGATCAAATACATCAGCGGATACCGTATACAAATATATGTGGGGAATGTTCGGCAAGAGGCCGACGCAGCCAAGTCATATGTATACCTGGCGTTCCCTGACTTAACACCATATGTGTCGTATTCGCAACCTACGTATCGGGTAAAAGTGGGTGATTTTATACACCGAAGCGATGCCGAACAATATCTTGAACAAGTAAAAAGCCAATATTCGTCCGCGGTAATATTAGCCGACAGGGTGGAGATTAAAAAAAGCCTCATGATAAACTCAACGGTTGAATAGGCTCATTTCCCATTTCTAAATTTATTTCTTCTATACATACTTTCAGATGAAAAAAGCACTCATAACGGGTATAACAGGACAAGATGGAGCATACCTGGCAGAACTGCTTCTCAGCAAGGGATATGAAGTTCACGGGATTAAGCGAAGAAGCTCTTTGTTTAATACGCAAAGAATTGACCACATTTACGAAGATCCGCACGAGAAAAATATCCGGTTTCATTTGCACTACGGTGATTTGAGTGACTCAACCAATATTATCCGTATTGTTCAGGAAGTTCAACCAGACGAAATTTACAATCTCGGCGCAATGTCTCACGTTCAGGTGAGTTTTGAAGAACCCGAGTATGCCGCCAACGTGGATGGTATCGGAACATTGCGAATTCTGGAAGCAGTGCGTTTGCTGGGTTTAACCAAGAAAACCAAAATATACCAGGCTTCCACTTCCGAACTATATGGTTTGGTACAGCAGGTTCCTCAATCGGAAACCACACCGTTTTACCCGCGTTCACCTTACGCCGTTGCCAAGTTATATGGCTACTGGATTACCGTAAACTATCGCGAAGCCTATGGTATGTATGCGGTAAATGGTATACTTTTCAACCACGAGTCGCCTTTACGTGGAGAAACCTTTGTAACCAGAAAAATTACACGGGCCGTAGCACGTATTGCGCTGGGACTTCAAGATAAGGTATACCTGGGAAATTTGGATGCTCAGCGCGACTGGGGCCATGCCAAAGACTTTGTAGAAGCGATGTGGCTAATTCTGCAACAAGAAGTGGCAGAAGATTTCGTGATTGCGACAGGCGTTACAACCCGCATCCGTGAGTTTGTACGTATGGCTTTTGCCGAGGTAGGAATAGAACTTGAATTCTCTGGTGAAGGTGCCGCTGAAATTGCAAAAGTGGTGAAATGCAACAACCCTGACTACCAGGTAGAAATCGGTAAAGAGGTCGTAGCCGTTGATCCGCGCTATTTCCGCCCAACAGAAGTAGAATTGCTGATCGGAGATCCTACCAAATCGATGACCAAATTGGGCTGGAAACCTAAGTATGATCTGAAAGCACTTGTTAATGATATGGTGACCTCGGACTTAACCTTGTTCAAGAAAGACCGTTTGCTTGAAAACAGTGGACACCGCGTTCCTAATTATTTCGAATAATCGATATCTGATATAAAAATAAACCCGCTTTGGAAATTCCAGAGCGGGTTTATTTTTTAGTGCTTGAAAGTCATCGATCAGAGTGCACGCGCTACTGCAGGTATTTTATTTCCTGCCTTAATCAGCGCTTCAGGCGTTTGCAGACCAAGCATTTCCTTGATTACTTTCCCCTCAGGGCTTATAAAAAACAAAGTAGGATAACCCTGCAAAGGATATTTTTCTGCAAGCATCGGTCCTTCACCACTCTCCATGTCAAACTTAACATTGATAAATTTCTTGTTGAAAACTGCCGCTACATCAGATCTGGTAAATACGTTTTTCTGCAACATTTTACACGGTCCACACCAGGTGGTATAGGCATCAAAGAAGATCACCTTCTTCTCGGCTTTCGCCTTTTTTAGAATTTCGGCCCAGGATCCTTTTGTAAACACAATGCCTTTATCAGCACCTTTTACCTCCTTTTTAGTTCCATCTCCTGCATAAGCAACAGAAACGGCAAACATAAGCGCCAGTGAGAATAATACTTGCTTGTAAATCTTCATTTTTGATATCAATTTAAACAACGGTATAACGAAAATACTGCTTTGTTTTATTTTAATAAAGTCATTTAAAAATCAAGGGTTCCATTAATATGTGACTGTGCATTTAGTTCTGACTAACAATCATGGATAGCAACTCTATTTTCTAGCGGTCTAAATTTTTTTGACAATTTACTCTTTGTATTAATTCAATAAATTTCATTCTTTTTCTATCTTAAACCAGCGTTCTCAGTAGGTGTAATTAAAAATTGATAGAAGTAAATCATACTATCCGTTCGATTCATAATCGTATACTTTGATCAGTAAATAACATGATTGAACAATTTATGTTATTCCAAGATTCCTTCATGATCCAAATAGAATTGATATAATGTCCAAAATCATAATTAAGCACATCATTGATTTCAGAGATTTTTTCTACATCAAATTAAATAGAAGATATCCTCTATATAAAGAAGATATGCTGCATAAAGAGTCGATAAATGCTCTGCTTATGCTACTAAGTGGCTATTACGCAACGATTGTAACTTTGTTACTGATCGTTTTGCAAAAATTCAAGCTAGTCACACCACCATCACCGGGTCTCAACCTAAAGGCGAGATTAGTCGTGGGAATTCTTTTTATCGGTCCAATTTTCCTGATACGTAGATTCATGATTAAAAGATTGAGCAAGATCGAAGCAAAAGAGCATATAGGAAATGAAGACGAGATGTTAAGGCGTATCATCGCAGCCGGTTTGCTTGGGTACATCTTGATATTTGCGGTGCCCACGGTATTAGACTATTTGCTTAGGTTGTGGCTGCCAAACAAATAAGTACCTTTGCAGCCAAATAACGATAGATCAACATGAAAATTCAGGAAGCAAAATATGTAATGAGTAATTCAGATTATCTGAAATGCCCCGAGCCGGATATCCCTGAATATGCATTTATAGGCCGTTCCAACGTAGGCAAATCGTCGCTGATTAATATGTTGGTTGATAAAAAATCATTAGCCAAAACCTCTCAACAACCTGGAAAAACACAGTTAATCAATCATTTTATCATTAATCAGGCCTGGTATCTGGTCGATTTACCCGGCTATGGCTATGCCAAAGTGAGCAAGGCAGAACGCGAAAAGTGGGAAACCATGATATCGGATTATCTGTATAACCGCGAAAACCTGGTTTGCACCTTTGTATTGGTTGATATTCGCCATAGCGCCCTGGCTACCGATCTTGAGTTCATGTCTGCGCTCGGTGAAGCCGGTATTCCTTTCCACATTATTTTCACAAAAGCCGATAAGCTCAAAGCTTACCAAATTGCCAATCAGGTGGAGGCCTATAAGCTAAAACTGGCAGAAATCTGGGAAGAGATTCCTCCCCTTTTTGTTACCTCTTCCGAAAAGAATGAAGGCCGGGATCCCATTCTGGATACAATTGAAGCCTATAATGAAAGCTTTTCAAAAAAGGCATAGCCTTAATGGTTGTTTGCGGTTGAATCTTTGCGTTATTTTGCGGTAAAATTGAATTGTCGGCAACCGGTTTTGACCCTTTGATGGCAATGAGAGTCTAAATAAAAAACTAATAGCACAATAAGAATGAGTGATAAATTAGAGTCAAACGGAATGGAATTGCTAAGAGAAATCGCCAATGTTTCGGGCAAAGGTGGACTTTTCCGTATTCTAAAACCAAGCCGTGCAGGTGTGATTGTTGAAAGTTTGGACGCAAAGCGTGAAAAAACGCTTATAGGGCCAACAGCCCGTGTATCTGTACTCAAGGACGTTTCTATCTTTACCGACGGAGCAGAAGAATCAGTACCTCTTGCCGATGTTTTCCTTAAAATAAGAGAAATTCACGGTGAGACTGTAACACTTGATGTGAAAGCATCTTCGGACAAAGATCTGGTTGAGTTTTTGAATCAGGTATTGCCTGAGTTCGACAGATCTAAAGTTTATATTTCTGACATCAAAAAAATTATTTCCTGGTATAACATCCTTTCTACTTATGCTTCTGAACTTTTCGTTGCAGCAGCAGAAGAGGTAACAGAGGAAGCACCGGTAGAAGAAGAAGCGCCAAAAGCTAAAAAAGCAAAAGCTTAATATTTGACCGAATCGTGCCAAAATATATCTAAAGCCCTGTCTTACCCGACAGGGTTTTTGTATTAACCCCAAATTTGTAATTCCTGATGAACAACCTGCCTTCTTATATCGATCACACGTTATTATCTCCGGAAGCCCGGGAAACGGATATCCGAAAATTGTGTGAAGAAGCATGGATTCATCAATTTAAAGCAGTTTGTGTGGCTCCCACTTACGTGGCCTATACCACCGAAATGCTGGAATTCTGTCCCGTTAAAATTGAAATCGCCACCGTAATTGGCTTTCCGCTGGGTTACTCTACCACCAAGGTAAAAATTGCGGAGGCTCAAGATGCCCTGGACAACGGTGCCAGCGAGTTGGATGTGGTGATGAATATATCTCAATTCAAGTCGATGGCGTATCTCAGCATTCGTGAAGAGATTAAAGATTTGGTAAAACTTGCGCACGACAGACAAGCCAAACTGAAAGTAATTATTGAAACAGCGTATCTGGACTCTTTTGACCTATATACCGCTTGTGAAATTTGTGCCGAGGCAGAGGTCGACTACGTGAAAACTTCGACAGGTTTCGCTCCACAAGGAGCAGCCCTTGAAACCGTGCAAAAGATGAGAAGTATATTACCGGCGCATATTAAGATTAAAGCATCGGGAGGCATCCGAACTTATGAACAGGCCATTGCATTCATCGAAGCCGGCGCCGACCGAATTGGAACGTCAGCAGGTGTAGCCATCGTAACATCTCGCTGATGCAACGCGTACTATTGCTCAGCAGCGTGCATCCAGCAACCGATCCGCGCATACGCTACAAAATAGTACCTGCTTTGGCAAGGAGCTATACCCTTATTTGTGCGTTGCCTGAGGCCAGTAAGAAGAGCAATATGGATGAAAACGTTCAGTTCATACCACTACCCTACTATCAAAGGTTGTTGGCCAGAGTACTGTTTTGCCATCCGGTTATACTGTGGAAAAGTTTTCGGGTACGTCCCAACCTCGTACACATTTTCGTGCCCGAATTAATTCCCTTAGCCATATTGTTTCAATGGATGGGGGCAAAAATCATTTATGAGGTTCAGGAAAACCTTTTCAAGAAATTTGAAATTAAACAGTATAACAATGCTGCGCTATTCCGGTACCTGTTCCGATATTTCGATGCTTATGCGAGAAAAAATTTCCATTGTATCCTGACTGAGGAGGCCTATTTACAAGCATATAATGACCTAAAATATAAACCGGTCGTCATCAACAACTATGTATCGTTATCCTTTATAGATGCGCATGCCCGACTAAAATCGCCACCAGTTTCGGCTGAGCCAGCGTTTTTCTATTCAGGCGTTATTTCAACGGAACGTTGCTTTGAAACGCTGGTAGCTGCCGTTGATTTAGTAAGTTGGAGGTACCCGACCCTTCTTGTTCACATGTTTGGCCCCGTACGACTCACCGAGGAACAAATGAGCCAAATTTTGAATACAGATCGGTTGAAAAAACATTTTAAATTCTATGGCTATACCGACCTTCAGATTTCGTTGGGATATGCACAGGATTGCATAGCCGGCATAGCGCTGCTCAAACCCGTTGCCGACTACCCCGATTCATATCCGGGCAAAATTTTCGAGTACATGGCATTAAATTTGCCTGTGATTACTTCGAACTTTACTTTGTATCGTGACATTGTAGAAAAGTCTCAATGTGGATTCTGCATTGATCCGTCAAACGCCGCCTTACTGGCCAATGTACTCGACTGGATCATTTCAAATCCGGTTCAGGCGGCTCAGATGGGTTCAAACGGGAGAACAGCAGCAGATAAAAATTATAACTGGAATAGTGAAGAAAAAAAATTACTGAATTTTTATCAGGAAATCCTTTAAAAACGGCACAGATGAACCAACCCTAATGATTATCATTTTATAAATTTATTATTGAATTGTTCAAATATTAAATACTACGTTTTCTACGAAATATTTAACTTTCGGAATTAAAAAAGAATTTTAGTTTGCGGAGCCAACTTCTCAACCATGTATATTAATACAGTTAGTCATTACTTACCAAGTCAAGTTATTGGTAATGAATATTTTACCAAACTCAACAATCTTTCAGACGAATGGATTGTAGCGCGTACCGGAATTTCAGAACGTCGGAAAGCATCTCCTGAGGAAAATACAGCAACAATGGCTATCAAAGCTGTTGAAGCGCTTCTTGAAAATATCCCTTACAGTAAAAACGAAATCGATCTTATTGTAGGCGCTACCTACACCCCTTATGACACCATTGTAACGCTAGGGCACTCGATTCAGCATCAGTTACAAATTCCTGATATACCGGTTGTAACCATTTCCTCCGCTTGCTCCTCATTGCTGAACGCCATCGAAATTGTAGAAGGTTATTTTGCCATGGGTAAAGCTTCGAAAGCACTCGTTGTAGTTTCCGACCACAATACTGCCTATAACAATGAGACAGATACGGTTTCTGGTCACCTTTGGGGCGACGGCGCTGCGGCGTTGCTTATTTCCAAAGAAAGACAAACCAAGTCTGATATGCATATCAGAAAACTGATTACCGGCGGTGCTGCAACCAGCGGAAAAGCCATTGAGGCAGTTGTTTTACGTCCTAACGACCGTGGCGTCATTATGCCTTACGGACGTGATGTATTCCAAAACGCCTGTATATATATGCCTAAGGTTAGCCAGCAGGTAATGCAGGCATGTGATCTTAAAATTGATGATTTGGATTACCTGATTCCGCATCAGGCCAATCACCGAATTAGCTTAAACGTGATCAACACCCTGGGTATACCCGCCGAAAAGCTGCTTTCCAATATTCAATATTTAGGAAATACGGGTTGTGCAGGATGTGCTATTGCACTTTCTGAAAACAGAAGCAAATTCAAAGAAGGCGAGAATATCGTTGTCACTGTTTTTGGTGGTGGCTATTCTTACGGAGCGATGCTTATTACTGTATAGCACCCATAAAATCTATTAAAAAAGGCTTTCCGGATTGCAAATTGCAATTCAGAAAGCCTTTTTCGTTGGTTAAAACCCTAACTAGTTCAATTCAGATTCTCCAATCTTAGCTGGTTTCCATACGTTGTTGTCAGGATTCATATCCGGCAAATTACGGTCAGGATCAATCGTTACAGCGCGAATCGGTTGGCTCGTTGCCGCCCGGAATGTCCACGTTCCGCCACGTTGCCAAATCTCTACGGGCATTTCAATCCGTGTTTTTTTACCGCTCACCTCTTCAATATCCACTTTGGCAGGCATTGCCCACTGATCCAGGTTTTCAATGGTTATCAAAGAACCCTTCTCAGGATTTTGTTCGATGTATACCACATCTTTCACGCTCTGATCGAGTTTGTAATTCTCAAAAAACCATCCTTTCCAAAACCAGCCCAAGTCTTCTCCGGCTGCATCCTCCATCGTACGGAAGAAATCGTATGGTGTTGGATGTTTAAAGGCCCACCGTTTTACATACGTTTTAAAGGCGAAGTCAAATCGCTCCTTGCCCAAAACCTGCTCTCTCAACATTTTTAAACCGATGGCCGGCTTATAATATGCTTCCCATCCCAGGTTATTGGCCTGTATAACTTCAGGAATCGTCATGATAGGATCTGCCTTCGGTCTGAAAATAATCGGCGCCAAACGATGTAGGTTATTCATTTGTGTGTCCTTATATTCTCCATTGTTGAAATGGTCGCCGGCCAGGAAGTTGATAAAGGTATTGAACCCTTCATCCATCCATGCATACTTCCGCTCGTTGCTTCCCACAATCATCGGGAACCAGTTATGCCCAAACTCATGATCGGTTACACCCCAAAGGTCTTCTTTTCGGCTTTTATTGCTACAAAAAACAATTCCGGGATATTCCATACCGCCCACAATTCCGGCCACATTGGTTGCCACCGGGTAAGTATATTCATGAATATAGGATGAATAAAATTCGATACTACCCTTCACATACTCGGTGGAGCGTCCCCATCCATCGGCACCGCCATCCTCAACAGGGTATACCGACTGCGCAAGAGCCGTTTTACCGCCCGGCAAATTCATACGTGCCGCATCCCAAACAAATGCCTTAGAAGTAGCCCATGCGATGTCTCTTGCCTGTAGGCATTTAAAGCGCCAAGTCATGGTTCCAGATTGTTTAGGTCTGGTCGTAGGGTTGGTAACTTCCTCTGCCGAACGGATCATCACCGTTTCGTCACTTTTTGCAGCGGTAGCCAATCTTTTGCGCTGTTCCGCGGTCAATACCTCCGCGGGGTTCATCAGCTCACCAGAACCCACCACAATATGGTCCCAGGGCACAGTCACATTGTATTCAAAATCTCCGTATTCCAGGTAAAACTCTCCTGCGCCTAAATAGGGAAGTACATTCCATCCTTCTATATCGTCAAAAACGGCTACCCTTGGATACCACTGAGCCATTTCATAAATGATCCCGTTTTTGGTTTCAAGGATTCCCATACGGTCAGAACCATATTCAGGAATTTTAAAAGAATAACCAATTTTAATATGAATTACGTCTCCATTTGCCTTCACCGGCGTAGCCAAACGGATTTGCATACGTGTGTCGTTTACGACATAATTGGCTGTTACGAATTTATCCTTGCCTTGCTGTATCTGCACAGAATGCAGGGAGTCGCCACCATTGAATCCCGTATTCCCGAACCTACCACCGGTTACCGCGGTAGTTTTACCGCCTCTGGACTGGTCATTAAACGCATTCTGATCCAATTGCAACCATATAAATTCTTGATTTTCAGGGCTATTATTCTTATACACAATCTCCACATCCCCTTTTACAATTCCTTTTTGCTCATCAAGCGCCACATTTATTTTATAGTCTGCGCGATTTTGCCAGTATTTAGGACCAGGCGCACCACTTCCCGTGCGATATTCACTTCCAGGCTGGAAATTGAATAAAGGATGGAACAACACATGCGCATCATACTTAGGCTTCTCTACTTCCTGGGCAAAAACCCCAGATAACCCAAGACAGCATAATGCCATAATACTATACCGAATTTTGGATATTTTCATTCGAATGAATATGTATTTATAGATATAACTGAAAACGAGCAATATAAAGCATTTTGCGTTTTTTCGGGGCAAAAAGTTTCATTTTTACTCCTCAATGGCGACTTTTACATTCATCCCCTACCATACTTACCCCATGAGAAAAAGACTTACATGCGATGAATATACCACAGGTATCCTAGCCGGTGATCGCGTAGTTCTGGGGAGAGCAATATCGGTTATTGAAAGCCAACGT
>CALGRQ010000503.1 GCA_937880795.1 uncultured Dyadobacter sp.
TATTATCAATTAACGGAAGAAGAAAGAAAAGAATCAAAAATTGATTCTTTAAAAGACTATTTACCTTCAGATGATGAAGGATATAATAGGGATATTGGGCAGTATGACCCATCTGCTAAAACATTTCGATTTGGGGCTAAGCATAACGATATCTACCCAATTCTTGGAGACATGATTAGATGGAAGTTAGGGCTTCCTAGTAGGAAAAAAGAGGATTGATAATAGTAGATTTATATTAAAAAAATATAATCAACTTATTCCAGTTTTTAAGCGGAAAGAGAAGAACTACAATATCCTATAAATGGAAACGGTCTGCGTGGTGAACATTTCACGAAGCAGACCGTTTCGTTTTAATATAAATTACCTCTTTTTGGCTGTATCCAGCGGAATTGGGGGAGGACCTATGAGATCTTCTTCTTCAGGTCTCTTGATGGGTATACTATCACTTTCAACTTCCAGCGAATCACTTTCTACATGTTGATAGTGCGATACACAATTGTATTCTTTTTCAATGGTGAAGTTGGGTTTGGGGAACGGTCCCGGCACAATGCCCAGTGATTTATCCCGATATACTTTTTCGAGAAAACTACCGACAATAGGTAAGGCTGTTTTGGCACCTTCTCCCAAATTGGTGGATCTGAAGTGTATACTTCGGTCATCGCCACCAACCCAAGCTCCTATAACCAGGTCGCGGGTGATACACATAAACCAGCCATCCGAGTTGTTGGAGGTGGTACCTGTTTTTCCACCAATTTCATTACCATTTTTGGCTACATCAAACCGCCATTTAATGCTGCCCGAAGTTCCACCAGGCTCTTCCACACCACCTTTGAGCATGTGAACCATTAAAAATGCAGATTCTGGACTAATAGCCTGGCGGTGTTGCGGCAAAAACTCCTCGATAATCTTGCCATTGCTATCTTCTATTTTGTTGACAAGTACGGGCTCCGTATAGGTTCCATTATTCACAAATACGCTATATGCTGCAACCATATCGTACAGGGACACGTCGAACGGCCCCAGACCAATGGATGGCAACGCTTGAAGCGGTGTTGATATACCCATTTTTTTCGCATATTTCACCACATTGGCTGCGCCAACGTCTTCGGTGAGCTGGGCCGTAACGGAGTTTACCGACTGGGCAAGTGCACGTCTCAGTGTGAGGTTGGAGTAGCTAAAATATCCATTGGCATTCTTGGGTTTCCATTCCTTTTCTACGCCATTCTCTGTATATTTTTTAGTGAATGGCTTATCTTGAACCTGGTCACAGGGCGTCATATTGAAGGTGGAATCGTCTATGGCTGTTGTGTACACAAAAGGTTTGAAAGTAGAGCCGGGTTGGCGTTTACCTTGCTTTACCGCATCATATTTGAAATAATTGTAATCCAAACCACCCACCCAGGCTTTGATCTGACCCGTATGCGGGTCCATCGCCATCATACCGGCACGAAGAATTCTTTTGTAATAATCCAGTGAGTCCATCGAACTCCAGTATTTTTTCATTTCACCACTGTTTTTCCAATCATATACCATCATGGTATCTTTTTTCGAAAGGTAGTGGAGTACACTATCCGGATTATTAGGGAACTTTGCAGCCAAAGAACGGTACTTACTGGTTCTTTTAATCACATTGGCCAAAAAGTCGGGTATCTCTTTGCCATTCTCATCGATCCAGGGATTTTGCGTACCCCAATGATCCTCAAATACCCTTTGCAGTTGCTTCATTTTTTCGGTCAACGCCTCTTCCGCATGCTCCTGCATGTGCGAGTTGATGGTTGTATAGATCTTCAAACCATCGGTGTAAAGGTCATAACCGTTTTCATCACCCCATTTCTTAACATAATCGACAACCGCGTTTTTGAAATAGTTGGCGTTGCCGTCATAGGGTGTTTCGAACTTGGTTTTTAACTCAATGGGTAATGCGCTAATGGAGTCGGCCTCTTTGCTGGTGAGGTATCCGTATTTTTCCATTTGGGCTATTACCACATTACGGCGCTCCAACGATCGCTTAGGGTTCCGTATCGGATTGTACGTGGTAGTAGCTTTTTGCAACCCAACCAGCACGGCAGATTCCTGGATATTTAAACTATCAGGCGACTTGCTAAAATACGATTTTGCGGCCGTGTTGATCCCAAACGTATTGTTTCCATAATCCACCGTGTTAAAGTACATGGTTAGGATTTCTTGTTTGGTAAAATTTCTTTCTAGTTTAATCGCAGTGAGCCATTCTTTGGTTTTATAAATGAGCGTGCTAAGTCCCGGAACCGAGCCAAGCAGGCCTCTTGCGCCACTACGGCGGGTCTTAAACAGTTTTTTTGCCAGCTGTTGAGTAACGGTACTACCACCTCCACGATCAGTTGCCCCGGAAATTATACCCATGGCAACACTCGCCATAGCCTTGTAGTCAATACCGGAGTGTTGGTAAAACCGAATATCCTCGGTAGCTACCAATGCTTTCACCAAATTGGGAGAAATTTGATCGGCTCTTACGGGAGTACGGTTTTCAGTATAAAACTTGCCAATCAATACGCCATCTGCGGTATATATTTCCGACGACTGGTTGACTTTGGGATTCTGAAGATCTTCCACACTCGGCATACTTCCCATGAGCCAGAGGAAGTTTGTTTCTATACAAAAAATGTAAAAACAAACCCCTAAGAATCCGTAGACAAAGGTTTTCCAAAGTAAACTGATGGACTTGTAGTAGGCAGAGTCTTTATCAAATTTGCTATCCCACCAATCGTTGAAAGCCTGTTTTTGACTACGGAAAGAAGCCAGATAGGCATCGGCTTTGGCTTTCCCAAGAATGGTGGAAAATATTTTGTAAAAAATGAAATTGAAAAACGTTGAGATCTGTGTTCCAATGAATTGGAACATGTTTTTTATTTTGAAAAAGAACGATCTGATAACTTCCATCAAACGTTTATGGTTCGTAAGTGTCCAAAGATAAGAAAAGCCGGACAAATCTGTTTATGTCCGGCTTTTTCAATAAATAATACTATTCTGCCTTGTTGAATTTTAGTGCCACGCCATTCATGCAGTATCTTAATCCGGTAGGTTTTGGGCCATCATTAAAAACATGACCAAGGTGCCCGCCACACTTTCTGCATACCACTTCCGTACGAATCATGCCATGACTTTTGTCGACCACTTCCTCCACGTTTTCTGTCGATAGAGGTTGGAAAAAGCTGGGCCATCCCGATCCTGAATCGTATTTTGTTTCGGAACTAAAAAGAGGTGTTTCGCAAGCAGCGCACACATATATGCCTTCTTCCTTGTTGTCATTAAAAGGGTGTGAAAAAGGTCGTTCTGTTCCTTTTTCAAAAAGTACAAAACACTGTTGGCCGGTCAACTCCTGTTGCCATTCTTCTTTTGTTTTTTGTATCTCTCTCATTATTAATGTATTGTTGTATTCAAGCGCCGAAAATTAAATGGCAATGAGCCTTCAACCTGTAAGGTAACACTTAATTAACGTTTATCGTTTGCTGAAAATACGTCTTAACCATGAATTTTCAGGTGGCCAGCATTGATTTTGTTCCGCTGGTGGTTTTCTGAATAAACCGGCAGACAGTCCAAAATAGAAATTGAATGCCCGTGGGCTGCCAATATTCAAAAGGCTTGTCAAGTGATCAGTGCCGATCCATAGCGGTCCAATGCGGCCCGCCAAGCCAATGGTTGGGGAACGATAACGGTTCATTAAGGTAACGGGTACCGATATTTCGTACCATTTGTGTTCATAGCGAGGCGTTACTGCTATAACAGACTCTGCTTTCATGCCAAAGGCATTCTGCGAAATAAGGTTCTGAACCCAAAGGCCGTTCACATACACATTAGGTCTCACGTTATAATCCACACTTGCCTGAAATGCAGTGGGTAATACCGATTTGAAATTAGGTGCGAGGGAACCGCTTACGCCAAGGGACTTATTGATAGCGTTATAAATACCCTCTGAACTGGGTAGTTTTTGAAAGTCCTCATACAAAAATTCCTGATTTTGCGCTTGCACATGTTGTTGCATCACATACGACGGGTTTTTGAAATGAACCCGACCTATATCAGTTATTGAAACGGCAATTCGGTACAAATACTTGTTTTTGGTGGCATCCCGCTTTCGTATACCCTTTTCAGTATAGGTGTATTTGTGTACATCTGGACGGTACTCATAAATAGCACCAAGATCGAATCCCCAGCCACTTCCGGGAGGTGCCCCACCGAATAACCAGGCTGGCGAGGGTTTGATATTCTGAAATCCTTCGTCCCGGGTGATACCATATTGCGCATCTATTTGATCTACACGGATGTATTGCATCGGAACGACCAGATTAGCATATCGGGGATCTGTATCGGGTAATACAGTGAAGGCGGAGTTCTTGATCACAGCGTGGGCATTATAGAGGCCCATTAACCTTTTCACCGTAAAACCTACTTTGAAAAAATCCGTTTCATTATCCATCACCACACCACCTAACGTAAGCGCTACCTCACCGGTCGCATTAAAGTGTAGCTGGCCCGACTGGTTACCGTAGGTAGTTCCTTGAATATCAGGATTTAGTGTTGTTTTGCTCATCAACCGGGCTATGGGCTCGGTAACATTTGTGGTATTTAATATATAACGTACCCGGGTTGAGATACCGACCCCAGCTCTCCCTTGAAATAACTGAAACATGATGGAAGGTAACCGTGTATCTCCACCGGCATTAATGTATTTTTCATTGCCGTTTAGCTTTTCTTTGAGATAGGTACGCGGAAATAATATCTTACCATTGGCGTTGCGATATTGATCCGAAACGCTATTGGTCATCAGACCCACTAAAGAATAGGGGGCATCGTATTTAACATGATTGTTGGCAGTGTAAAATTGAGTACTTACCAAATTTGCATGGACGCTGTATCGGTTGTCGGATACAAACGCCGGATTATGGTATAAAGAATTAATTCCGGAATAGTTGCCCATGGCAACGCCTGGCAAATGTTGGGACCAACCTTTAACTACTGTACCCAATATAAATGCCAATATAATCGGCGAAAGTTTATGCATAGTGCGACTAGAACGGAAAAGGGACTTATTCCCGTATTTTTTTACAAAGAAAAGCGCTCTGCTACGCACTTGCAACCAAAGCGTGATTTAGGCTAAAATATTTTAGGCAATAACATTATGTGCTTGGGTGACAATACGTGTATCAGATGTGTACGGGTTGATTAAACACTCGTTATCAATTGGAGGGAATTTACGTTAACTTGGATAAATTTATTTCTGAAACTTGGTAGGGGTGGTTTTGTAAAATTTGGCATATAGAAACATATTCCATATATTGTTTTGTAAATATCAATAATATACTTATTCAAATTTTGTATTGTATGAATTTTTCATTCTCCGATTATCAGACCGAAAATTTCTTCGATGAGATGTTTAACTCCGATGGAGGAATTCGTTCTGGTTATGAGCATTTAAAAGAAAAATTTGAAAATCTCACACACGAAGAACTTACCAATCGACAGTTGGCCACCGAGCGGGCGCTACTTTCGATGGGTATAACTTTTAATGTATATTCAGAGGGAGAAGGTACTGAGCGTATCATGC
Source organism: uncultured Dyadobacter sp. (assembly GCA_937880795.1). Taxonomy (GTDB): domain Bacteria; phylum Bacteroidota; class Bacteroidia; order Cytophagales; family Spirosomataceae; genus Dyadobacter. Next base: position 5,582 of record CALGRQ010000503.1, read on the forward strand.
CCATTGATATCATTCCGAGGGTATTGCCCAATGCGGAATGGGAGTGGCTTGAAAAAGGATTGAAGCAGCGCATCAAAGCGCTGAATATGTTTATTGATGATGTTTACAATGAACAGAATATTTTAAATGACGGTGTGGTTCCGCGTGAATTAATCGAATCGAGCAAGTGCTTTTTGAAACCTTGCATCGGGTTGAAACCGCCAAAGGGTATATGGTGCCATATTACGGGAACTGACCTGATCAAAGGAGATGATGGTAAGTTTATGGTCTTGGAAGATAATTTGCGTTGTCCTTCCGGAGTATCGTATATGTTGGAAAATCGGGAGCTCTCGAAGCAGATATTTCCGGATGTTTTGGCACGTACGGGCGTGAGACCGGTTTCAGATTACCCCACGCGTCTGTTGCAAATGTTGCAACACCTGGCCGATAGGCCGAACCCAACCATTGCCGTGTTAACGCCGGGAATTTATAATTCGGCCTATTTTGAGCATTCTTATCTGGCGCAACAAATGGGGGTTGAGCTGGTGGATACGCGTGATTTGGTGGTGTCTGACGGATACGTAAAAATGCGTACAACCAGCGGATTGCAGATTGTTGATGTGATATACCGAAGAATGGATGACATTTTTCTCGATCCTGAGGCGTTTAATCCGGATTCTCTGTTGGGGATTCCTGGCATCTTTGAGGTTTATAAAAAGGGTAGGGTAGCTTTGGCTAACGCACCAGGTACCGGTGTTGCCGATGACAAAGTGGTATATGCCTATGTGCCGCGGATCATTAAATACTACCTTCAGGAGGAACCCATCATCCCAAATGTGCAAACTTACATATGCGGAGAGAAGGATGATTTTGACTATGTGATGGAAAACATTGAAAAGTTGGTGGTGAAGGAAGCCAACGAGGCGGGAGGATATGGAATGCTCATTGGGCCGAAGGCAACAAAAGAAGAGCATGATTTATTCAGACAGAAAATACGGGATAATCCGCGCAACTATATAGCGCAGCCTACCATATCGCTTTCAAGGGTGCCATGTATGGTAAATGGCCATGCAGAGGGGCGCCATGTAGATTTACGACCTTACATTTTGTATGGTGACGACATTAGTGTTATTCCGGGTGGATTGACTCGGGTTGCTTTAAGAAAGGGTTCACTTGTGGTGAATTCGTCGCAAGGTGGAGGTGGGAAAGATACGTGGGTGTTGTATTAAGGTTTGATCGAAATAAGAACACACTATTGGAACTATCTTTTTAAGTTAGAACCATATCAATTTAAATAACGATGCAGCGGGATATAATAAAGTGGTTTAGTCCTTCCGTGAATAAAGAAATGGAGGTGGCGGTTTATGGGCATTATGGATTTGCCTTGTTGCTGATTCCTACTGCCGCATCGGACTATCTTGAGTATGAGCGGAATGGGCTCATCGAAAGTATTATGCCCTATATCAACGAGGGCAAGGTTAAAGTGTATTGCATCAATAGTCTCAATGGGGAGAGCTGGTTAAATCCCTATATGCATGGGTATGACAAGGCCGTGAGGCATCAGGCTTTTAACGACTATGTGATCAAGGAGGTGATACCGTTTATTAAAGATACGAGTAGCCATCATACCGAAATTATTGCAGCTGGGGCTTCATTTGGAGCATTTCATGCAGCCAATCTTTTTTTCAAACATCCCGATCTGATTCATGGTATCATTGCCATGAGTGGCTGTTACGATTTGAGTGTATATACCGATGGTTTTTATGATGATCAGGTATACTTTAATTCGCCCGTTCACTATTTGGCACAATTAAGGGCTGAATGGCATTTGTCGCTGTATCGGGAAAGCCGCCATATTCACTTTGTTACAGGTTCTGGTGACTATGAACGTCCGGATTACTCAAGGCATATATCGGCAATTTTAAGTGCGAAAAATGTCCATCACGAACTGGGCATCTGGGGTGCGGATATGCCCCATGATTGGTGGGTATGGAAAAGAATGTTGCCCTATTACATAGAAACCAGATTTTGAGAGTAGTAGGGATATTAACAACAGAGCGGGGTGATGTTTAAACATCACCCCGCTCTGTTGTTAATACTATAATGGCTCACGCTTAGGCGCCTTCAAACTGGCGTAGGAAGCGAACGTCATTTTCAGTGAATAAACGTAAATCGTTGATGCCATAGCGAAGCATGGTGATGCGCTCAATACCCATCCCAAATGCAAATCCGGTATACTCCTGGCTATCTATACCACAGTTTTCAAGTACATTAGGATCAACCATTCCGGAGCCGGCAATTTCAACCCAGCCTGAGTGCTTACATACATTACACCCTTTCCCTTTACATATAAAACAAGTTACATCAATTTCTGCACTTGGTTCGGTAAATGGGAAATAGGAAGGACGAAGCCTGATTTTTGAATCCTTGCCAAACATCTCTTTGGCGAAGTGATATAATGTATCTTTAAGGTCCTTGAAGCTTACATTTTTATCAATATATAGCCCTTCTACCTGGTGGAAAACGCAATGCGCACGGGCAGAGATTGCTTCATTTCTAAATACACGACCCGGCATGATGGAGCGGATCGGTGGTTTTTGACGTTCCATCAGGCGCACTTGTACGTTGGACGTATGCGTACGAAGCAATACATCGTCTTTTACTTCCCCTTCACTTTTGGAAATAAAGAAAGTATCCTGCATTTCGCGTGCCGGGTGATTGTCAGCAAAATTTAATGCGCTGAAATTGTACCAGTCCGTTTCGATTTCAGGTCCATATGAAACATTGAATCCCATACGTTCAAAAATCTCAATAATTCTGCGACGAACGATGGTCAATGGATGTAAGCTTCCTTGTATATTAGGGGCTACCGGAAGTGTAAGGTCAATATGGGCAGTATTGGTTTCTTCTGCACTGTTTTCAAGAGAAACCGTAAAATTTTGAAACTGTTCCTGAGCAAGATTTTTCAGGGTATTGAGTTCTTGCCCCATTGCCCGGCGGTCTTCCTGTGGTACATTTTTCAGTTGGTCAAAAAGTTCAGTTACAACTCCCTTTTTACTGATATAACGCATTCTGAAAGCCTCAAGCTCTTCTTTGTTTGTAACGCTTGCCTGCTGTATTTCCGAAACTAATTCCTTTACCCGGTCGGTAATCATATATCAAAAATTTATTGGAGAAATAGCAAAATGAGGGTTGCTCCACAGTTCGTATTTCAATGTTCTATGCAATTAGATTTTATACATTTCCGCAACTGACAGCAGTAAATGTCTGATAATCGATACAAATATAAATAATGTTGAACGGCTAAAAGCGGAAACCGTAAAAACAACCTCTCTTTTTGTACCAAAAGCGTCATTTTATGCCAAAACTTGATATACGTAAAATTACGTGTTTTGCTAAGTCCGATTACGGTATTTTAATTATTTAAATTTATTAATAAGTTAATAATCAAATGATTGTAATCGAATGCGTAGATATACGTATTTCTTCGAGGCTATACGATATGTTAAATTTGACGTAGAAATTATATGCTAACGTAATTAACTACTCACATGAAAAATTTTACTACTCGTTCGCTTCAAGATGTACCTGCTACTACTGAAGGTGCTTCGTTGGTTTCTGTTCAGTCTATGGGTCGCACGATTTTCCTTTCTACCGATACAATTACATTATTGGAAGGAGATGGTAATTATACGTATATATACACGCTGGCCGGTAAGAAATATCTGGTTTCTAAGACTTTGAAATCACTTGCTGCGAACTTGGAGGCTAATTTCATTCGGGTGCATAAATCGTTTCTGGTAAATACGAATTATGTTGTTGAGCGCGTTGAGGATGATCGTCTGCTACGGATGTCGTGCGGGAAAGAAGTAAGTGTATCCCGCCGGAAAATAAAAGAGATTACCGACATTCTCAATCATACCAATTTGAGGGCAATTGCGTAATAAATTGTTAGTTTATATAGTGGGTTATTAAAAAAACAGCAGCCATCGCTAGGATCGAAGGCTGCTTGTTTGTTTTAGTATATAATGGAAGCTGATAAACTATATGATTTTTAACCCTAATGTTACCTGCCAGGATGTAATCTTTTGCTTCAATGAGCCTTTACCATCTGCGGGTATACCATCCAGCTCAAAAGATGCCAGGTTTGTAAATGAACCTTCTTTACGGACATCTAGGCTTATATTGCCGATATCAAGTCCTGCACCAAACTGGTAGCCAAATGTCGCCTCCGACATGGCATCGTTCAAATTAGAGGTATATTGTTTAAAGGCATCACGTAATCGCTGGTTATCACCAATGCGAAATGAGGTTACCGGTCCGGCCAAAATCCGAATAGGTCCAGCTTTTAATCCCATGAGCAGCGGTACATCAATATTACTATACTTTACATTTACTGACGTCGTGGTTGGTGTCTGTCCGTCATTTTTGATAATATCGAATGTACCTCCCTTAGTAGAAACCAATACTTCTGGTTGGATAAATATGGTGCGTCCGAAACGGGCATAAATGCCACCCACAGCTCCTGTGCGGGTACTAAAACTTTGTTTTAAGTTGTCACGTACTTCTTTTCCGTCGTAACCCAGATATGCATTACCATTGTCGTCATAACGTGTTGTGAAAACATCCCCCATGGTAAGTCTTGAAAGATTTACCCCTCCTTTTATACCAATTGCAAAACCTTTTTTTTGTGCCTGAGCTGATGTGATGCCAATGAGACAAAGCGAGCAGATGCAGGCAAATTTTGTCAGTATATTCATGGATTATTATTTGTTAGTAAAACCGGTTAATAACGATAAAATGGAAAAAATGATGCCTGTTCATTTTATTTTTTGATTTAACGGGCTTCAATTCGTCCTTATGGAAGTTTTTTTGCGCTATTTTGTTCTACTGTATAGACAAATAAATAACTAAAAATCGCCATGGCAAAAGCCAAAACAGCATATTTCTGTCAGGAATGTGGGTATAATTCACCCAAATGGGTGGGGAGGTGTCCGTCCTGCGGTGAATGGAATACATTGGTTCAGGAGGTCATTGAGAAGGAAGATAAAAAAACGGGTGTTTCCTGGAAATCTGTTAGTTTAGCCAGCAAACCCAAGGCCATTCAGGAAATTGTTTATGAAAATGAACCGCGGATTATCACCAAAGATGGAGAATTAAATCGTGTTTTAGGAGGAGGTATTGTACAGGGCTCGCTCGTTCTGATTGGTGGAGAGCCAGGAATAGGTAAGTCTACCTTGATGCTTCAAATTGCACTTACACTATCCAATAAACGCGTTTTGTATGTTTCGGGGGAAGAGTCGGAGCAGCAAATTAAAATGCGAGCGGAGCGCATGGTTTCACAGAGTGATCAGTGCTATATCCTCACCGAAACGCAAACGGAGAATGTTTTCAGGCAAATTGAAGAGTTTAAACCAGAAATATTGGTTGTCGATTCGATCCAAACGATGCAGTCGGCATATATAGAGTCGGGAGCAGGCAGCGTGTCGCAAGTGCGTGAATGTACGGCTGAGTTTATGAAATATGCCAAGGATACCGGTGTACCGGTGTTTTTAATCGGGCATATTACCAAGGACGGTTCGTTGGCAGGTCCGAAGGTTTTGGAGCATATGGTGGATACGGTTTTGCAGTTTGAGGGAGATCGGCATACGACGTACCGTATTTTGCGAACCATTAAAAACCGCTTTGGCAGTACGTCTGAGCTGGGTATATATGAAATGCATGGAGCCGGGCTCCGTGAAGTGAGCAATCCTTCGGAAATTCTGATTTCTCAGCGCGACGAACCGGTAAGCGGCATCGCAATCGGATCCATGATGGAAGGAAACCGACCATTACTGATTGAAATTCAGTCGTTGGTGAGTGTGGCCACATATGGAACGCCCCAGCGAAGCAGTACGGGCTTTGATGGGAAGCGTTTGCAGATGCTCTTAGCGGTTTTAGAAAAACGTGGTGGATTTAGATTGGGCGTGCAAGATGTTTTTCTGAATGTGGCTGGTGGTTTAAGGGTAGAGGATCCTGCAATAGATTTGGCGGTTATTGCATCCATCGTATCGTCTTATGAGGATAAGTTTATACCAGCTTCTGTGTGTTTTGCGGCTGAGGTAGGACTTGGTGGAGAAGTGAGGGCTGTAAACAGAATTGAAAGCCGTATATCGGAAGCTGAAAAGCTTGGATTTAAAAAGATATATATATCGAAATACAATAGTAAAGGACTAGAACTTGACCGGCCCCATATGAAAGTGGTACCCGTAGCCCATCTTGATCAGTTATTTATGGATTTGTTTTTGGGACAATGATGTTGATTGAGAGGAGCATACATAGTGTGCCTATGATTGGGTCCATATCAAGACCCCTTAGCACGATTTGGTGCGCTTTGTTTGTAAAAGAATAGGTTTAGCGAGAACTCCGTAGGAATACCCCTAAAATCTAATACGTATGTGTTTATAACAGTTGACACCTACGGCGCCATGGAATTGGTTAGGGGTGGATATGCTACAAACTTTAGGCTCCGATGGAGCCATACCAGATATATACATCATTCAACACATCATCCAGTACATCATTCAGTACCATTTGGTGCGTTCTGTTTGTAAAAATGGTTCATGTAATAAACCACAAAATTTATCGCATTTTAGCGTGTTTCACTAAATAGGACGTCAGTATAGGGTCGAAGCCTTGCGCTATATCGGCATCGATAAAATCGATCTTGTACTGGCCGCATTTTAGTTTGAGCGTCTGATAAAAATCGCCAATTGATTTTTGATAAGAATCTCTCACCTGGTCGGGCTGGATCTTTACTTTTTCACCAGATTCTAGGTCAATAAATTCATAGGGACGATTATCGAAATCAAATAAATGTTCCGTTTTTTTATCCGTGACATGAAACAAGAGCACTTCATGCAGGTTATGACGAAGGTGCTGCAATGCCGAAAATATAGCGTCTGCTTCTTCGATATTATCAAACATATCGCTAAAAATTACCACCAGGGACCGTTTATGTATCTTCTCAGCAATTTGATGTAAAACGGTTGCAACCGATGTTTTATGCAGGGGTTTATTGGTTTGCAAAACCTGATTCAACTCCAGCATAATTTTATGTACATGCGAAGGCGTAGACTTGACAGGGGTCTGAATTTCAATCTGATCGGAAAAGGTACAAAGACTTACGGCATCTTTTTGGCGTTGGAGCAAATAGGTAATGCTTGCAGCGGCCATGACGCTAAAAGTCATTTTGCCATAATCTGGTTCGGGATAATACATGGAAGACGAGGTATCAATCAAAATGTGACACCGTAAATTGGTTTCCTCTTCGTATCGTTTCGTATAGAGCCGGTCCGATTTGGCAAATACCTTCCAATCAATATTTCTGGTCGACTCGCCGGTGTTGTAAAGCTGATGTTCAGCAAATTCTACGGAAAAACCGTGAAAGGGCGATTTGTGAAGTCCGGTTATAAATCCTTCGACCAATTGTTTGGCGAGGAATTCAAGATTCCCGAAGGCTCTGACTTGGGAGAGATCAAGCTCGCGGGCGCTCATACTATTTAAATGAGTTTTTTATTCTTTATTGAGATATACAATCCTGCCCGACTTGGGATCAATTTCTTCATTTTTATCTAAAAGAACCATCCCTTCCATTCCTACCACCTTAATCGATACATTGCCCACACCTTGCGAAAGCATGCCTAGTTGCTTGGCAGCTTCTTTACTAATGTCTACCAGTCGGTTTTTAGAATAAGGGCCTCGGTCATTCACCCGTACGATTACTTTTTTATCATTGTCGAGATTGGTTACCTCCAGCATGGTGTTGTAAGGGTAAGTCCGGTGCGCTGCTGATAGTTCAGAAGCTTTGTGAACTTCACCGAAGGAGGTCTTTTTACCATGGAAACGGGTTGAGTAGTAAGAAGCTCTTCCGGTTTCTGTTTTGCCAAGCGAGACCTGAGAAAAGGCCTCAGGCAGCCCTGCAATGGTCAATAAGATCAATATCAAAATCCTTTGATAAGTCATATCTGAGGGTTTAGATGGAACATCAATAAGGGTTTATGGCACCTTACTTTCTATTTAGAAATCGTTTTACGAAATCGAAATAATATCACAGATTTTTCAAATGTAATAGATTAAAAGGAGATAATCCTAATTTAGGCAGGTAAACTGTTGCGCCAAAGTCCCAGATATACTTTGGTAAAAGGAGATCTGATTGCTAATATATTTCGGTTTTTTTGTTCACAGCAATAAACTTTCTATTTTAGCGTTTGAAAACCTATTTAAAACGAAAAATAGTGGAAGACAGAGAGCAAATCTACTCCAAAAGGGTCAGGGCAGGTAAACGGACTTATTTCTTTGATGTTCGCTCTACGCGATCCAATGATTATTATCTTACGATTACAGAAAGTCGTCGTCATCCTCAGGGAGATGGCTTTACGTATGAGAAACACAAGATGTTCTTATACAAAGAAGATTTCGATAAGTTTGCAGAAGCGCTGAAAGAGGCGGTTGACCACGTGAAAACGGAGTTAATGCCGGAGGTGGACTTTTCTCAATTCGAGTCTAAAGCAGAAGAAGCCGATGCTGTAATCGGAGAGTCGGATCTTAAGTGGGAATAAAAATTTACGTTTCCTGAAAGAAGCCTTCGGAATCTATTGCGAAGGCTTTTGGTTTTTGTACTCAGTAAGCAGTACTTTTGCGCCAAATTATTATTTGGCTGTCAGGTAGTTGATTTTGTGTTTTGATATATACTATCTGCTTTTAATGTATACCTTTTATATATGAGTCTTCAATGTGGGATTGTTGGGTTACCTAACGTAGGTAAATCCACACTTTTTAATGCTATTTCTACCGGCAAGGCCGAAGCAGCCAATTATCCTTTTTGTACTATAGAGCCTAACGTTGGGGTAGTAACCGTTCCCGACGAGCGTATCGATATATTGATTGGTTTAGTGAATCCTCAAA
>CALGRQ010000504.1 GCA_937880795.1 uncultured Dyadobacter sp.
GCACTGCGGACACAGTTTCGGGTGGATGGTAACTGGTATTATTACAAGGGGGTGGAAGAAACCGTTAGGCCTTATATGCCCAACGGTACAATCAACATGGCCGACGGTAATCCCTATAAGTATATCGGTTTTTTTGCGGGTGGTTTTGATGCTACCAATGGTTCAGTATCGAAAACGCTCAACCTTAACCTCACCGCCACCACGCATATTCCTGCCATTCGTCTCATTGTGTCAACCCGTATCGAGGGGTCTTTGCAGAACTATGAGCAAGCTTTGAGTGAGAGCAGTCGTGGAAACAGAGGGTTTGTTTTGGATTCTCGCGACAGCTACACCCCTTCCGATTCCCAAAAAGATATATATGCCGGGAATCAGTATATAGGGGTGTATCCTGAATATTACGTAAGTCTGGACGATATGTCCACAAAAATACCTTTTGCTGAAAAGTTTTTATGGGCGAAAGACCATGACAAAGCTTTGTACAACGAATTGGCAAAGATCGTTACGAAATCGTCCCACACCTACATCTTCAACGAAAGTAAGGTTTCCAATTATTTTTCGGCGAATGTAGGCGTAACGAAGGAAATTGGGCGTGTTGCCACCATTACTTTCAATGCCACTAATTTCATTTCCAACATGGGAAAGGTGCGCAATTCTCTCGATAACACCAATTCTTCCTTATTTGGGTCAAGCAGAATTCCAGGCTTTTACTATGGATTGTCGTTCCGATTAAAACTGTAAATATCTTAAACACAATTATATAAACGATGAGAAAAATACTAGGTATGTTACTGAGCTTAACGCTCTTTTTCTATTCTTGTAAAGAAGATGATGACGATGTATACAAAACCCTTGCCGTAACTGTCCAACTGGAAGCAGCAGCAGGAGATACTGATCCTTTGGAAGGTGTGAGCGTGAAATTGTCCTCAGGTGTCGCATCTTTTGACGCCTCAACGGATGGCACAGGAAAAGCTGTTTTTTCTGTACCTGTGGGTATATACGACGTGACAGCGACACAAACGCGCTCCAACGGAGGTGTTTCAAATATATACAACTGGACGGAATCCAAAGTTGCGGTTACAGAGCAGTGGGGTTCTGCAAGTTATAGCGGTGGATACACTGGCGGTGCCACTGGAATTGTAAAAATGGCCGCTCAAATCTCGACCACTTCTCAAATCCTGATTAAAGAAGTATTTGTAGGTGGAACGCCACGTGACGATGGCTCGGGTGCTTTCGCGTATGATAAATACATTGTTTTGTATAACAACTCTTCCACACCTGCCAATTTGGGTAATATGTGTTTGGCCATTATTCCGCCTTTCAACGCACAAGCTACTAATCCATTTTATGGAACCGATGGTAAGCTGAGTTATGAAGGACAATCCTGGATTCCTGCGGTACAAGGCTACTGGTATTTTCAGAAAAATGTAACCATCGAGCCTGGTAAACAAATCGTGATTGCCCTTGCCAATGCGATTAACAATACAGCCACTTACAGCAAATCTATCAACTTCGATAACCCTGAATACTATTGTACGTACGACATTGAGAAATATAACAATGTAAATAACTATGGTACTCCTGCGGCATCTATTCCAAGTAGCAATTATCTGAAAGCTGAAAAATATGCGACCGCCAATGCGTGGGCGATCAGTATCAGTAGTCCAGGTGTATTTATTTTCGATCCTAAGGGGACAACTCCATCGGCTTTTGCAGCGGATGCGTCAACCACTTATACCGAAGCAGGTGTACCTCTTACCAGCAAAAAGGTGCCGACTGATTGGGTTGTGGATGGTGTAGAAGGATTTTTGTTGAACAATGCCAATAATAAGAAACGGTTTACAGCCGGTATTGACGCAGGTTTTGTTAATCACTTGAACGGACAGGGATATTCGCTGTATAGAAACGTGGATAAAGCGGCCACAGAAGCAATCGCTGCCAACTCTGGTAAACTTGTTTATGGATATGCTTTGGGTACAACAAGCATTGGTGGTTCGACAGATCCGTCCGGAATCAACGCGGAAGCTTCTATCAAAAATGGAGCTCGTATCATTTACATGGATACGAACAATTCAACCAACGATTTTCACTTAAGAAGTCAGGCTTCTTTGCGTGACAAATAATAGTTTGTTCGGATATGAAATCAAAAATCTGTTTGTGGGTAATGCTGCTTTGCGCTGGTGTGTTTCAGTATACATCTGTGTTGGGACAATCGACAGACAGTACTATTCGGAATATTTCGGATTTGAAGTATACCAACGCATGGCTCAGTAGTGGCCATGTGTTGGGACTTCATGCCTTGCCCGTTGCCAAAATCTCGGTAGCCGAAGTATATGGTGCAGCAACAAAGGGAGGATTTGTAGACTATTTTGAATCCAACAACCGGTTTCTGGCGGGTGCAAAGGTTGAGTCGTATCGAAAATTAAATTCAAGAATAGCTTTTCAGGGCAAGTTAGGTTATGAGACCGAGCGTGGTAAAAACATGGCCGGGTCGTCATTCATAGATCCCTATAAATATCCGTTGGATTTGGTTGAATATGCGGACAGTACGGCTGGCGATAAAAAACTGGAAAGATATAACTTGACAGGAGGGGTTACAACCAAACTGGGACAGCGCTGGAAACTGGGGGGCAAGGTCGATTACGAAGCTGCCAATTACTCCAAGTTTAAGGATTTACGTCATACGAACCGATTGTTACAGTTAGATGTCAATGTCAGTTTGGGATATCATGTCAATGACAAACTGGAAGTGGGTTTGGCTTATGATTATTTGAGACGAATCGAAAGTGTAAAGTTTAAAACTTATGGAAACACGGATCGTCAGTATCTTTCGTTAATCAGCTTCGGTTCATTTTATGGGATGTTGGAGCTACATGATGATAAGGGCTATACATCTTCCCAGGAGACCAACCCTCAGCGGGACATTACCAACCAATTTTCGGGTTTCATAAACTTGCAACTAAGTCCCAACTTACAATGGTTTAATATCATTAAAGTTGGGAAGAGAACCGGGTATTTTGGGAAAAAAGGGACCGGAAGTATTGTATATACCGAACACGAAGGGAGCAATCTGGAGTATCATGGTTCGGCGGTTCTAAAATATACTCAATCTCTTCATCATTTCGATTTACAGCTTGCGAGCAGTGCGCTCGATAACATGCAGAATATTTACAGAATGGAGACCGTTCCCGGTGGAAGTACATCGGTTGTTTACTACGGGCAGGCTAAGGTGCTAAATCAGGATGTTAAGCGTTTTTCTCTCCATTATACTGGACATTTTGGCGTCAATGGCTTTACTCCACGCTGGGTAGTGGAGGCAGGCGCAAATTTCAATAACCGAGTTCAACAGGTTTCGATATATCCTTATTTCAGAAAACAAGAAATTAATAGTTATAGCCTGGGTGGTTCATTGGGCCGAAACATCATGCTGGGGGCAGGTATGTTTACTGTGTCGGCGGGTGCAAAATATGGATCGGGTGGAGGTTTTTCCAATAAAGACGGACTTTTTGCCACACCATCTTCCAACCGCATCGAGGGTCGAAAGTGAATTTGTCGCGCGCTTTACTCGTCAGATTAATAGCTTACAACACGCTTATATACAGCTTCATTACACGAATACCTCGGCATTTAATACATCCTATCTTAGGCCGCAACGGAATTCTGTACAATTGTCACTGGGGTACTCTTTTTAAAATGCCTTTTGGTGCATCCCCGTTCATCCTTCGTATATTTACGGTATGAAAAGGTTAAGTATCATCTTATTATTAATATTTGTCGTCGGTAGCGCATTTTTGCCGGGTCCCGTAGAGAATCTTCGTGCATTATATACCAAGCCAGTATCGGAATGGCCTAAGCCTACGATCGACTCTGGTGTCGTTTGGAAAGAATTTGTGTCACTTCCCAAAACGGATACGAGCTATTTTACCAAAATGGCACAGCCCAAAGTGGATTTAGGTAAAATGCTTTTTTTCGACCCTGCTCTTTCCGGTTCTGGTCAAATATCTTGTAGTTCTTGTCACAATCCTCAAACGTCCTGGGCAGACCATGTGAGCGTTCCAGTCGGGCATGACCACCTGGAAGGACCTCGAAACACACCCTCGTTGTTAAATGTATATGCGAGAAAGCTCATGTTTTGGGATGGAAGAGCCAACTCTTTGGAAGAGCAGGCATTTAGCCCTATAGAAGCGCATCATGAAATGAATATGGTCGTAGGGAAACTTCCGGCTAAATTGGCTCAGTACCAGGGATACAGAGACATGTTTAAAAAGGCCTACCAGTCGGAAGAAATTACCATGCCCGGTATTATAGGTGCGTTGGCGGAGTTTCAAAGAACGTTAACGAGTCGTCGAAGCCGTTTTGATGAATTTTTGGATGGAAAGCATACGGCTCTTACGGAAAAAGAAATTCAGGGGCTACATATATTCAGAACAAAAGGCCGTTGCATGAATTGTCATTCCGGACAGTTCTTTACAGATGAAGACTTTCACAACATTGGACTGACTTATTACAAAAGGAAGTATGAAGATTTAGGTCGCTATACGGTCACTAAGAAGGCTGAAGATGTGGGAAGGTTTCGTACCCCTTCGTTGCGTGATGTCATGAACACGCAACCTTGGATGCACAATGGGCTGTTTGGAGATATGAATGGAATTATCAATATGTACAACAGTGGCATGCATATGATTGATCCTTCCGAACAACAGAAAAAGGATGACCCGTTATACCCGGTAACTGATCCTTTGCTGAAACCGTTGCAGCTTAATAAAGACGAAAGAGAGGCATTAGTTGCATTTTTGGGCTCTATTACCGCTACGCAATTTAAAATGAGAAGGCCGGAGCAATTGCCTCGATAAGGAAGTATTGATAATTCAACTGGTTGGATTCTGTGATAAACTTGGTGTGAATATTAATAAGTAGGTTTAATTGAATTTCCATTTTGATTTCGAAAGCCGAAAGCCGAAAGCCGAAAGCCGAAAGCCGAAAGCCGAAAGCCGAAAGCCGAAAAGGTAGATATAAATAAGAATCGCATTTTCTTTAACAGCT
>CALGRQ010000505.1 GCA_937880795.1 uncultured Dyadobacter sp.
GAAATAAAAAAACTGGCCACAGCACGCTCATTTGCATGGTATGTGACCAGTTTAATCGGGTAGCAGCGATCAACACAGGATACGACCGGGGCTTTTTAAACCCCGGTCTAAATTGTTTCACCATTTAATATCCTTATACACAATCGACTTATACCCATCGAATTCATACAAGATGCCAACGGTTTTTTTACCGGTTTTGACTAAATCTGAATAAGCTGTGTAATCGCGGTTGCCATCTGTGCTTTTTCCGACAACAATATTTTTTGCCCATGTTTTACCATCATCAAAGCTGATTCGCAATGTCAGATTATCCCTGGTTTTCGTATTGGCAGCATTAGAAAATGCCAGTATATTGTGCTTTTTCTTTTTACCAATGGTTAATATACTTCCCTGGCAAACCGGATCAGGTAGGTTGTTATCAAAATAGGTGGTATCCCACTTTACTCCGTCGTTTGATACCGCAACTATTCTGGCTCGCACTTCTCCCTGCTGGTTTCTTGCATTAAGCATCACCCGGCCTCCCGATAGTTCAGCAGCAGTTGCCTCATTGGATCCTAAAAAGGATACGGTTTCGCTTAATTTGAAGGTTTTGCCGTGGTCGTCACTGTAAAACGCATGTGCCTGGTAATCTTCACTTTTTGGTTTAACATTTCCCTCAGAATGGTTTGCCGGAATGAAAATCCTTCCTTTATACGGTCCTTCTGTCATTTGCATGGCGTGGCCCGGGGTATTCGCATAGCTCCGCCAGTCTTCCGTATGATTATAAGAAGGATTAATTTGTGGCATATTAGGCTTATGTACCTGTGTCGTAATGTTCACAGGCTCTTCCCAGGTTACCCCACCATCGTTAGACGCTCTATACCAAACTTCTCTCAAACCTTTCCCTTTGCGGACTTCTCCTTCATGATTGTTTCCTGTGTTATAAAACAATAAAAGTCTCCCTTTAGGGAATGCAGGATCGCTCAGGTCAAAAACTGGTGCAGGATTACCTGCTTGTAACTTGTCATAATCGGCCACTACTTGTACAGCCGACCATGTTTTACCCTTATCCTTGCTGCGTTTCAGTACGATATCGATATTGCCGTAATCGTTACTGCCTGCAACCCGCCCTTCTGCAAAAGCAAGGAGGTCCCCATCCGGTGCACGAACAATAGCTGGTATTCTAAATGATTTATATCCTTCCTGGCCCGACACAAAAACAGGGGTTTGTGCTTTTGCACCTAATGACAGGGCCAAGGATCCCATCAGTATTAATTTTGAGATTTTCATACAGTTGTACTATAGTTTTCTGTTACTAATAAATCCAAAGCCGACTGGCTGCTCACGACCTCTTTTATTAATTGTGAGCAATACCACTCTTGTCTGGGCAAATGAAAAGGTCCCTTAAACATATTCCCTTTTGCAGTTTGCGCTATACTTCCATCACGATGAAGGTACCCAAACCATTCGCCATTTTCTTTATCGTGGAAATGCGAATAGGCATAGTTACGAACCATCTGATGCCACTCCTTATACTTTTCATTACCGGTCAATGTATAGGCCAATAATGTAGCAATAATGGCTTCATTCTGCGGCCACCAGAACTTCATATCCTGCCAGTATTCCTGTACAGGACGGTCATATACGTCTCTAAAATACAAAATTCCGCCAAACTCCTTATCCCAGCCTCGTTCCCACATATAATCGAGCATTTTACAACCCAGCGCAATCAAATGTGGATCGTTGTTACGATACTTTGCTTCGTGCAAAATAAACCAGGCTCCCTCAATGGCATGCCCCGGGTTAAGCGTTCGTCCATCGATATGATCGATGATATTACCACCAGGAGAAACCTGCTCCATCACACATTGTATATCATCCTTCACAAAATCTCTTTCGATTTCCTGGATGAATTGTGAAATGAGTTCGTCACAGCGTGGGTCGCCAATGGTTTCCCGCAGTTGCTGAGCCGTGTTCATCAAAATCATGGGTACGCCAATTCCTTTGGACGGACGTGTTGTTGTGAATTTCGGCACCAACAAACCAGGTACCGTTGCATATTCAATACATTTGCCAAACAAATATCGGGCAGTTTCGGCTGCCTTTTCGTCGCCACTAGCCTTAGCATAGGCTGCGTTGGCAATCACTGCAAAAGTTTCCGAGAAGAAGTACCGGCGCTTCCGAATAGGTTGTCCCTCCCGGTTAACGTGGAAAAACATTTGTCCATCCGTATCAAAACAGTGATTATTTAAGAAGTCGATACCTAGTTTTGCACCATCCAGCCATTCTTGGCGAGGTTCTACGGTGTTGTATAGCGTTGATAGCAACCAGGCTGCCCGACCTTGGATCCATACAGCCTTATCATCGTCGAGTAAGGTTCCGTCATGATCACGCATCAATAGATAGCCACCGTATTCTTCGTCCAGAGATTTTGGGAACCAGAATGGGACTGTATCGTTTAGAAGTTGGTTTTCATAAAAAGCACCCAGATTTTGCAATTCCTCTTTTATACTACTCATATCTTTAAATGATTTTTATTTTATGTCCATCGAAAAAGTGGAAGCCGGCAAACCAGCTTCATTCATTAAGTTGGCTCGCGAAAAAGATTCGTAAGCATAGCGAACCGTCTTTATTTTTTGCCCTGCAGGCACAGCTAACGCTACCTTATTTTTCTTGATAATACCTGTAGATTTTACCCGATTACCATTGTAATCAATCAGTTCAAAACCGATGAGGTCCTTGCCATCATTGGTTTTAAGATTTTCTTTTTTAAGAAAACTAATCATGATTTTCTTGTTGCGTTGAACTGCATGCTTGGGTGTCGGTCCATTGGCTGTTATTTTTTCATGGTAAAAACCGCTCAAAGCCTGCAATGCCAAACGCTCCCCAATTTGTTTTTTCTGTGTAGGATGCACATCCAATGAATCGCCTAAGTCAAGACTAACCGCCATACCTGCATTCGGAATTTTATTCAGCAATTGACGTTGTGAATCCCTGAATTCTGGCCATAGAGGACGATCTATTGAAGATAATTGTACATAGTAAAAGGGAAATGTATATCCCCATTTTTTTCGCCAGTCATCTACCAACGTTTCAAAAATTCGGGCATGACCAGCCACATGGTGTGCATTACTTTCTCCCTGGTACCAGATAACGCCGGCAATGGGTAGTTGAACCAATGGCAAAATCCCCGCCTCAAAATTATAACCAGGTTTAAACGGGTGCATCTGTTTGTTATCCTTGGTGTTCACCAGATTTTGCCCGATCCTTTCCCTGCACCATGGCATTACATATTCAGCACTTTCATAGTTTCGAACGATGTCTCTAAGATCCGATTCTTGATCCAAACGTTTGGTGTCTACCCAAGACTCTGTAGGAGATCCGCCGACAGCTACTTGTATAAGTCCAATGGGCACATTTTGCTCCAGAGCTACTTTTTTACCAAAATAGTAACCCACCGCTGTGAGCGTAGCCGCTGATTCAGCGGTAAGTGGTTCCCAATTACCGGCAAAGTATTCCATATGGTTTACCTTCGCCAGTGTAGTTGAATCCCAAGCCGTATTATAGGTAGAAGCGATTCCGGCTTTATGCAATATTCGTATTTGCGTGGGAAAAGACTTCGATTTTAACTCTTCCGGACCAGTTTTGGAAGCTTTTAGAGGGAAGTCCATATTTGACTGCCCTGAGCAAATCCATACATCACCTACTAATATATCCTTCAAACGCAGGGTATCCTGTCCGGAAGTAACCTGCACGTTATACGGACCACCCGCTGACGCAGCAGGAAATTCAGCCTGCCACACTCCCCCATCCCCGGCCTCAGTTTGGATGGTTTTATTTAAAAAATGTACTTCAACCTTAGTGCCAACGGCCGCTTTCCCAAAAATCTTCACAGGCTTGTTTCGTTGTAGTACCATGTGATCATTAAATACAGGTGCTAATGAAAGCACCTGTATAGAGTGATGGTCAGCAAGCGTCCAAAATGGACCACAAAGGATTGAGCAAATCAGCAATATCCTACGCATTAATCACGAATTGTTAAGCCTTCCAATTGACTTGGAGCAGGCATGAATAAACTAAACAAATAGCCAAAGAAAACACAGCTAACCAGTCCTGTGAAGGCATACATCAGCAAGTGAATGGATGTATATTGCTGGATTAAAATTTGTGTTACACAGCTGATAGCCATGCCTATCATGACGCCGTTTCCATTGGCACGACGGGTAAATATGCCCAGAATGAAGGCTCCACCTATACAACCGGTAAATAATCCGAGGATGGTGTTGAATTTATCCCAAAGAGATGAAACTCCCCGATGAGCCATGTAGAGGGCTATACAGGTTACAAATACACCGAGTAACAAGGTTACAGCTCTT
>CALGRQ010000506.1 GCA_937880795.1 uncultured Dyadobacter sp.
AAGCTTGGTCAATCGGAGATCCACAATACGGTCAAACTGTGCTGTTTCGGCCTCTGATAGTTGATTTGTCCTGACAATTTTGAAAGGACGGTCATCGAAGAAAATAATCATTTAGAAGGTATTATATGAAATCCACAGCAAAATTAAGTAAAGAGTTTAGTTTAGACAGTGATTATTATTGATAAATTTGTGGTACTATCAAATTAATTGTTCTTGGAACTTCTCATCATTTTACTTCTGGTGTTACTCAATGGTATCTTTTCCATGTCTGAGATAGCACTTGTATCCTCACGGAAATCGCGGCTGGAAGCAGCTGCCCGCAACGGTGATTCCAGCGCTAAGGCTGCCCTTAATTTAGCAAATTCACCCAACCGATTTTTGTCAACCGTTCAAATTGGTATTACACTGATTGGCTTGCTAACGGGTATGTACAGCGGTGATAATATCACGGCTGACTTTAAGGCAATCATTGAAAAAATTGAATTTCTGAAACCTTATAGCAATACGCTGGCTGTTGGTTCAGTTTTGGTATTCATTACGTATTTATCGCTCGTCTTGGGCGAGTTGGTGCCGAAGCGTGTAGGTATGGCCAATCCGGAAGCAATTTCAAAATTTATGGCAACGCCAATGAATTTGCTTTCAAAAGTAACCGCACCTTTTATTGCATTGCTAAGTATATCCAGTGACGTAATTATTAAAATACTGAACATTAAACCCAGTGAAAATTCTGTCACTGAGGAAGAAATTAAAAGCTTAATTCAGGAGGGAACCTCTGGTGGTGTATTTGAAGAGATTGAACAAGAAATTGTACATAATGTATTCCAACTGGGAGATAAAAAAGTAACTTCTTTAATGACTAACCGTCAGGAAATCACCTGGTTGGATATTGAAGATACGCCTGAAGAGAATAAGGCGAAAATACTAGAATCCCGTCATTCTATATATCCTGTATGTCGTAATACTGTGGATGACGTCGTTGGTTTAATCTATGTAAAGGATCTTATAGCTGCCGATATCGAGGATCAGTTGGCCGATATGAACTCCATTATGCGTGAGCCTGTGTATTTGCCAGAGAGCAACAAGGCTTATCAGGCTTTGGAAAAATTTAAGGAGCAACGGGTTTATTTTGGAATTATAGTTGACGAATACGGTGGACTTCTTGGCGTCGTGACCATGCATGATATTATGGATGCATTGGTAGGAGATATCTCTGAAGACATTGAGGAATCGTCCGAAATTGTAAAACGTGAAGACGGATCCTTCTTGATAGACGCTCAACTGCCATTTGATGATTTTCTTCAGTATTTTGAAGTAAATATGTCGGAGCAAGACAGACGTGAACTTATAGGGTTTAATACGCTTGGAGGATTTGTGCTCCATATTCTGGAAAACATTCCAAAAGTGGGTGAGAAGTTCGATTGGAAGTACTTCCATTTTGAAGTAATGGACATGGACAGAAGCCGTATTGATAAATTACTGGTAACAAATAATAAAATAGAAGATAAGGACGAATAGGATGTCAAACGATCAGAACACAAGTAAGCGTGTTGCAGAATTACTTCTGGAAGCACAAGCGATTAAGTTAAGCCCTGAAAAACCCTTTCAATGGAGCTCGGGATGGTTATCACCGATTTATTGTGACAACCGCGTAGCACTGTCTTATCCCGATACCCGCACATATATCAAGAAAGTCCTTGCTGATCTCATTCGTGAAACATATCCGAATGTACAGGCGGTAGTAGGTGTTGCCACTGGCGGTATAGCTCAGGGAGCACTGGTTGCGGATCTTTTGGAGTTACCATTTGCCTATGTGCGCCCCGAACCTAAAAAACATGGAATGGGCAATCAAATTGAAGGGAGACTTGAAGCAGGTCAATCGGTGATCATTATTGAGGATCTGATCTCAACAGGTGGAAGTTCATTGAAGGTTGTAGACGTATTGCGTGCTGCAAATATCGAGGTGGCCGGAATGGTTGCCATTTTTACATATGGTTTCGCAGTTGCGGAGAAGAATTTCGCTGAAAAGGATGTAAAATTATCGACCATTTGTAATTATGGATCGCTTATAGAAACCGCGGTTGAACACGACTATGTTACTGCCGAGCAGGTAAACAGCCTAAGTGCATGGCGTCTTGCTCCTGATACCTGGGGTAAATGAAATAGACATAAAAAAGCCGGGTTCGCCCGGCTTTTTTAATGCATAAGTATTCGAAAACTATTCTATACTTCTGTGGTTGGTCAGCTTTTCATATAATCCACCGAATGCTTCTTCTTTAATACCATCCGATTTCAAAAATTCGTGAGGGAAACCTAACTCAATTTTACTTACCTCATTAAGTCTGGCAAGCTGTTCTGCTGGAATTTCAAAATTAAGACAACCCAATGAATCAAGAAGTTGACTTGCTTTTGATGCTCCAACAATCGGAATCATAACTTGCTGGCGTTGACGTGCCCAGTTTATAGCAACCTGGGCAGGCGTTGCACCAATTTCCTGGGCAACATTTACAACAACCTGAGCAATACTGCTACTGTACTCGTTTCTTCTTATACTATCTTCAGGCACACGTCCAGCTTCTTCCCGAAGGTATTTGCCCGTTAAAGCACCTCCACCAATGGTTCCCCACGGTGTAACTGCTAAATCTAAGGCTTTGGCCATGGGAATAAGATCCCGCTCCGGAGTGCGTTGTAGCAGGGAATATTCAAATTGAATGGCGGCAAATGCGTTCCATCCTCTAAAATCAGCAATGGTGTTAGCTTGTGACACCACCCAGGCTGGCGTATCCGATATTCCCACGTAATGAACCATCCCGCGTGACACCAGATCATCAAGTCCACGCATTACTTCTTCAACAGGCGTGGTGTTGTCCCACATATGTACCCAAAGCAGGTCTATATATTCGGTGTTGAGTCGCTTTAAACTTGCCTGTACCGACCGCATCATATTTTTGCGATGATTTCCGGCAAAGTTCAAATCGTCATTTCTATCTTTTAGCGTAAATTTTGTGGAAAGCACCCAATGGTCGCGATCGGCTTCAATGAATTCACCAATAAATTTTTCGGAAGAACCTTCCGTATAGCGATTGGCAGTATCTATGAAATTCCCTCCGGCATCGGCGTAGGTGTCAAAAATTTTAAAACTTTCGTGTTTATCAGCTCCCCAGCCCCAATCTGTCCCGAAGGTCATTGTCCCAAGGCATAGTTCTGATACTCGTAAACCTGATCGGCCCAATAATTGATAGCGCATAAATTATGGATTTTACTTGATCATGAACGTTTATTACAGTGTAAGATTATTGTAAGACGTTACATTTAATGCTACAAAGTTATACCCTTACCGGCCAAATGTCTTTATATTGTGCGAAAATTCTAATCTTTTTTGATTGCAAAAATGATTGACGTTGCATATCCTTACTTTGATATAAATTTAAGCTGGCTGTCTAACAACTATAGATTGCTGTTAGAAGCGAATGATCCTAGCGTACCGTTACGGGAGCGCCTACGATTTCTTGGCCTATATGCGTATCAAACCGAGGAGTTTTATAGAGTGCGCATTACCAACTTGTTAGCACTTGCTGAGGTTAGCGGGGATATTAGGTCGAAACTAAATATTTTCCCTGACTCATTGCTAGAACATGTATATGAAACTCTGGAAAACCAGCTAAGTGAGTTTAATGAAATCTTGACAAGCAGTATACTGCCGGCTCTATCAGACTTTGGGGTTCATGTTTACTTTAATGAAAGGTTTTCAAGTGAGCATATACCTTTTATCCGAAACTTTTTCGTCAATAAACTTTTTAGGCATTTACAGCCGATTTTTCTGGATGGGCGACGAAATTCAAAACTTGTTTTTTTCGAGACCCGACAATTGTATCTCGTCGTAAAACTGAGTCGTGCGGATATAGGCAATGATGCTTTTTACGCCACGGTGAACGTTCCCTCTGAACCATATGGTAGATTTTTGGAACTACCCGATATAGATGGGAAGAAACATGTGGCGTTCATGGAAGATGTTATCCGGGAAAATTTGTCATTGTTGTTTCCTGGTTATACGATTTTGGAAAGCTTTACTTTACGCGCGGAGCGGGATACAGAGCTGGTCATCGAGGACGAATATCCGGTCCAAATATCTCAGAGAATCGTAAAACAGTTGGAGAAACGGAATTTTGTGCAACCTGCTCAATTCTTTTACCAAAAGGGAATGCCTTCTGAAATGAGAAGTTACCTATTTAATAAAGTAGGTATACCTTTGAACGAATTTCATGAAAGGGGGCCATACTTGTATATGCAAGACTTGATTCGTTTTCCTGCGATCAATAAGAAACTAGATTATCCCTTTCAGAAGCCAATACAAAATACAGACTTTGAAGATGGTGTTTCGGTTTTCGAAACAATTCAACAGTCAGACCAGCTACTTCATTTGCCATATAGCTCGCATGAGCCCATTGCTCTTTTCTTTAATGAAGCAGCAACAGATCCTTTCGTGAAGGAAATACATGTTTCGTTATATAAGACGAGTCCCAATTCATTTATTCTCAATTCGTTGATCAGCGCTGCCAGAAATGGAAAGCGCGTGATTACTTATATCGAATTGAATAGCAAACTCGATGTTCAGGAAAACTTGCATTGGTCGCGCAGTATGCGTGATGCAGGTGTGAAAATTGTGGTGAGTGAACCGGGCCTTAAAGTGCATGCTAAAATGGCTCTGGTGAAACGAAAAATGCAAAAGGGCTGGGAACGATATGCTTTTTTAAGCACAGGAGGATTTTACAAGCTTACCAGCCGGGACATTGTGGATCATGCCTTGTTAACCAGCCACCGGGAATTAACCAACGAGGTTGAGTTGCTCTTTGGCTATCTGTTTACCCAGGATGAACCCAAAAAGTATAAGTATCTTCCTTTCAATAATTTGATGGTTACGCAGTTTAACCTTCAGAAAAAGCTGATGGAACTTATAGACCGCGAGATTGCAAACTGCAATGCGGGGTTACGATCCTTTGTCACTATTAAAGTGAATCAGTTACAAGATCATATTTTAATTGACAAACTTTATCAGGCTGGTCAGGCAGGCGTTCCGGTACATGTCATTGTAAGCGAAAGTTGTAGTTTAATATCTGGTCTTCCTTCTTTGAGCGATAACATTGTGGTGAGCCGCTACCTGGATCGTTATCAGGAAAATACGAGAATTTTTCAGTTTGGAAACCGTGGTAATGACGAGATTTATCTTTCGTCGTGCGACTGGACCTATCGTAACCTGCATCGCCGAATTGACGTTTGTTTCCCCATTTTGAATGAAACTTTGAAGGGCCAAATCAGACAGGTGCTACGCAACTACTTTAATGATAACCAGAAAGCGGTACGGTTGGATTTATATCAAAATAACCTCAGGGTAGTGGACGATGCGCGTGCTAAGGTACGTGCACAAGAGGCCAACTATAAATTGGTAGAGCGTTTGGAGAAAAATCCGGTTGCTAAATCAGATTTAAAAAATATTATGCAATAATTTTCTACGCAGTATTAAGAAAAAATAGCTGTGCGTTTAATCTCGCGCATTTTGAAACTCCTCCCATTTTTTAATCAGGTAGAAATTCTGTGGAGTCCGAATTTCTACTTGAGCAGTAAGGTGTATATGTTTATATTTGAATGGTATAACTGGTTCTCAATAAATAAAATATCAACAGTAGTATGGGAATTGTAGAGCGACGGGAACGCCTAAAAATTCAGGTAAGGGCGGACATTATTAAAACGGCCAAGGAGATTGCAAGAGAGGATGGGTGGAGTGCTGTTTCTATTCGAAAGATTGCCGAAGTTATTGAGTATAGCCCTCCCATATTATACGAGTATTTTGAAAGCAAGGATAAACTATTGGAAGCCGTTCGAATCGAAGGTTTTGATTATTTACAGGCTGACTTTGTTAAAATAAAGGAACATTTCGGAAATTCAGAAAAGCAGCTTACCGAAGTGGCTCAGAGTATCTGGAACTTTGCAGTAGAAAATCCTGAGGTATTTCAGGTTATGTTCAATATTGAAGGAGCCTTTTGTGATTCTAAACGAGTGTATGCTCAAACGATGAATATTAAGGGTAATCCGGTATGGGAAATGATAGCGCGCGTTCGACCCAAGGCGGCAGAGTTGGTTACCAAGGCTTACTACGAGTGGTGGTGCCTGACGTACGGATTTATTTCCATCACAATGACTACACAACCGAAGTATGCCTTGGTACAGGCAGAATCGATTTATATGGATAGCGTAAGAAGATTTATAAAGAGCCTTCTGTAACAGCCGGATTAATTTGTTGGCGAACTTCCACTTTACTTTGGTGGTATACTTGCGAATGTGCAGGTACACTGCGTACAATCCAGGCATTACCACCAATAATGGAGTCGTGACCAATGACTGTTTCACCACCTAAAATGGTTGCATTGGCATAAACAACTACGTTATCTTCAATCGTAGGGTGCCTTTTACGCGAGGCGAGCGACTTGGAAACATGAATTGCGCCAAGGGTTACACCTTGATATAGTTTGACGTTGTTGCCGATTTTTGTTGTTTCTCCGATCACCACACCCGTTCCGTGGTCTATAAAAAATGAATGCCCTATCACTGCATTCGGGTGTATATCAATTCCAGTTTGGCTATGGGCAAACTCTGTTAGCATTCTTGGTAAAAGAGGTACGTTCAGTTCCGCCAGAATATGTGCAACTCGGTAGGTTGCAATAGCCATAAATCCTGGGTACAAGGCAATTACTTCTTCAATCCCAACCGATGACGGGTCGTTGTCGGTAATTGCCTTCGCATCTGCCAATAACATCTCATAAATGACTGGGATTTCTGCAAAAACGCGATCGAGTGTTTCTTCTTTTCCTTCTATAAGCTGTGGCAGCAGAGGTTCAAACATACAGCTCAGCTTTTCTCGCAAATCTCCATATGCTTCTCTTACATCTTTTGGTTTGCTATTTTGCTGACAATCCTGACTGATCGGGAACAAAAAGTTGATCAGTTGCTGAATAAACTTACCAGACTCTTGTCTTGAAGGTAATTTATACCGGTAGGTTTTATTTTGCTTTTTAAGGCGTTCGAAAAATACTTCCTGGCTGTTGGTTGTCATCAATTCACTGATTTTATAATCTACTTTGGCTTATAACACGCAGTCGGGCAAAACAATTTTATACTTCAACAAATTAACGTACAGAATTGTTGAATTTTTAGTTTTTGTTTCAAATAATTATCAAAAATGTTTATTTAAACCTATTTTATTGTAAATTGAGTATGTAGACTTCAGGTATCTTATTTACATATACACACTTCGGATTGATGCGACGAATTCCCTACTTCCGATCTATACTGGCGATCTTCTTAAGTATCGCAATGTCTTCATGTTTTTCAAGGTATATTATATCCGCGAAACAGGTTCGTAAGCATTATGCAGCCAAGGAGGTAAAACCTCAAACCAAGCTGATCGAAAATGATACGCTTACATTAAGTGTGGCCAGCGTAGGAGCTGATACACTACCCATGTTGTTATTGATTCATGGGGCACCTGGTAGCTTATGGGGTTACATGAATTTACTGGACGATCCAGATCTTCAACGTCAGTTTCACATTGTTTCTGTTGACAGGATTGGTTACGGGAAGTCTAGACTAAAAATGAGAAAGTTTGTGACGTCCATTGAACAGCAAGCCCAGGCATTGTTACCCGTATTAGCGCTCAACCGATCGGACGAAAAAGTTACAATACTCGGCCGCTCGTATGGCGCACCCATTGCTGCTCAACTTGTTTCCCTAATGCCTGAGAAAGTGAAAGAGCTCATTATGGTTTCTCCAGTCATTGATCCGGAGAAGGAAAGATTTTACTGGTTTTCAAAATTTGGAAAAAATTCCTTCGTACAACTTTTCCTGCCAGGGGAGTTTAATACTGCCACAGCCGAAAAGTATAGCCATGCTGAGGAGCTTCGGAAGTTGATGCCGGTTTGGAAGAGCTTGGATGTCCGTACAACGGTTATTCAGGGAGGAAATGACTGGATTGGGGATCCATCCAACATTGAGTTTGCCAAGAAACATATCAAAAGTAAAAGGGCACAGTTCATATTTCTTTTCAATGCGGGACATATGCTCACATTTACCCATTCCGACATGATCAAGGAGATGTTGTTAAGAAGTAGGATGTTTCAGGATAAGATAGCCGTAAAAATGCACTAATACGTTTGGAATTGTAAGGTTTTAGTGAAATTATTAATTGTGGTATATTCGCAAAAAGAAAACGACTAGTCATCGACCAGCCGTTTTGCCAAATTATAATTAACCTATGATAAATGCTATGTAGCACCGAAGAACTTTCGGTGTTATTTTTTTATTATATCCCCAGTTTTCTGGAAAATATAATGAACCGTAATCAAAGTCTTAATTGCGTTCTTAATGGTTACAAAAGGGTATGAATTCGGCTATATACTTATGACGCTAAAAATTTAATTCACCATGATTGATTTTGTAATTGTTTTTAGATAAATCAAAAAAGGTACCCTGACCCGAGCCAGAGTACCTTTTTTGATTGCTGTGTTTAGCTTGTTTAGCTATTGCCGCATTATTTTCTTAGTAACACTTTCTACATTATTAGAAGCTTTAATCAAATATAAACCGCTACTTAGTTTTCTTAAATCAAATTCGTATTCAAGATTTCTGTCTAGTGTTTTGCCTTTATATTCCATAACCACCCGTCCTTGAATATCGATCACTTGAAGTGATATTAAGGCAGCATCCTGACTATATGCTTTTACGGTTATATAGTTTTCGGTAGGGATAGGGAAAGCGTCTACGGAGATGGATATTTCGGGAGACGAAGGCTTCGGAACAGATGTGATGGTACCTTGTGTTTCTGCGAATTGGTATGGTGGAATTTCAACAGTATTACCTGGTTTATCGGTAACCACAACAACACCTTCACGGTATGTTTCAGAAATTCGAATACCATTTCTCCATTCATGAACTACCAGTGCATAAATATATTGTCCCACCTGGGTAGGGGCAGTCCATATAAGTTTTCTCTTTACTGCGTCAACGGCAAATGTACCTGCGGCATTCACGTCATTGGGGTAAAGATATTCGTTATCCGTAGTACGAACAGCACAGGTTCCCGGATTGGTTTTACTTAATTTCTGTACGGTGTAGGTTATACTATCTCCCTCAGTATCTGTTGCACTTAAATCTAATACAAACGGTTGTTTTACGCCTGCTTCAAAAGAAAGTAAAGGCAAGAAGGGCGTGGAATTGGCAAAAGCGGTATTAACTACGGTCCATAGGAACATAGGTGTCTCCTCCGAATGTGTGTAGTTCAGAATGTTAGCAGTTCTATTGGTTATTCTTGCCGAAATCTGATAGCGACCACTTGAACTGTAGGTATGTGTACCTTCATATATAGCCAGCGAGGTATTTGTAGCATTGGAAATGGGAGTGATGGAGGTGCGACTCAGTTGCATAACCGGCCCATCACCCGTACATACCTCGATACTGGATTCGGTTGAAGATGCACCTTGACCGGTTGTGTTATCGAGGTATAGTACCACTGATATTTTGTAAGTCTGTCCCGAAATATGCGTAGTTCTGATTTCTCCACCTCTTAAATGGGTTGCAAAAGAACTTAGATTCGTGAATAGCAGTAAAAAAAATATTAGATATATGTTTTTCATGGATATTGAAGGAGAAGTTTTGCCGGGAACGGTATGCTCATACAAAACGACCTGAAACATTAAATTGATATGCTAAATAAAGGGAAAAACGGAGTTTTACAACATTATTTTAATTGAATTACTTTTTTAATTCATCTTTGTAGATCATCGTTACACTTTGTCCGTCATGGCGAATATAACCACGATACATTCCTTCGCTGTTGAACGGCATGGATATATTACCTTTTTTATCCAGTGCAATAACACCTCCTTCACCACCCATGGCTATCAGCTTCTTCATTACAACTTCATTTGCAGCATCTTGTAAGTTTAAACCTTTGTACTCCATAAGCGCCGATATATCATGCGCTACGGCGGCACGAATGAAGAACTCCCCGTGTCCTGTTGCTGATACTGCACAGGTTTCATTGTTGGCGTAGGTTCCGGCGCCAATAATGGGGGCATCACCAACACGACCGTATCGTTTGTTGGTCATTCCGCCTGTTGAGGTACCTGCGGCAAGGTTTCCATACTTATCAAGCGCTACGCAGCCAACAGTTCCAAACTTTTTCCCTTCACTAAATATAAGGGACTTGGATTCTCGATGTCCTGTTTTATTACCTTTTTTTAAATTCTCCTTCTTGGCCTTGTCAGAATGATCTAGTTCAATACTTTCTGATTTTTTTGCGTTAAGCAAAGCCTTGTAACGAGCTTCTGTATAGAAATATGAGGGGTCAACAATTTGTAGGCCTTGCTCTTTTGCAAAGCGGTCGGCTCCGGCCCCCGTTAGCATAACATGAGGAGATTTTTCCATTACCGCAATAGCTGCGGTAATAGGGTTTTTTACCGTTGTAACACCAGCAACAGCGCCCGCCATCAGGTTTTTTCCATCCATGATGGAAGCATCCAATTCGTTTTTTCCTTCATGGGTAAAAACTGCGCCTTTGCCTGCGTTAAAAAGAGGGGAGTCTTCAAGAACCATAATGGCCGTTTGCACAGCGTTTACACTCGTACCACCATTTTTTAACACCAAATATCCTTTTTGTAAGGCGTTGTCCAGAACAGCCCTATATGCCTTTTCTTGTTCAGCCGTCATATTTTTTCTGGTGATCGTACCCGCTCCGCCATGAATTACGAGCTTTATATTATTATTGTCCTGTGCGTGAAGGGTATGACTGAGAAAGAAAAAAACTATAAGGGTGTAAATGTTCTTCATGAAAGTATCATTTTTTTGTCGTTGTTAAAGTTACAAACAATCCGTCAGATAGAATTATAACTACTGGTCGATACGTAAAAAGAAAGCCCCAAATCAGTCAGCCATTGACTGATTTGGAGCTTTCACACGAAAAGTCGCTAATCTAAGTTAAAGATTAACCTTTATTTATTCCTTCATTTGCGCTTCAACTACGGCAATCGCAACCATGTTTACGATTTCACGCACAGAGCTACCTAATTGCAGAACATGAACTGGTTTTTTCATGCCAAGCAAAATAGGTCCGATGGTCTCCAATTCGGCAGCCTCCTTCAATAAGTTATAAGCTATATTGCTTGCTGAAAGATTAGGGAAAATGAGGGTGTTGGCACCACCATCTACCAATGCGCTGAAAGGATGATTTTCTTTAAGCAATTCCGTATTGAAGGCAAGGTGCGCCTGCATTTCACCTTCCACGATCATAGAAGGATTCCTTTTTTTCAATATGGCCGTTGCCGCACTCATTTTTTCTGCGTCTTTACCACTTGCACTACCATAGTTGGCATACGTAACTAATGCAATTCTTGGTTGAATATTAAACCTTTCTACAGTGCGGGCTGTAAGTTCGGTTATTTCAACAATCTCATCAACCGTTGGATCCAGGTTTACCGTGGTATCGGAGAAGAAAAGTGGTCCCTTGGGGGTAAGCAAGATATACATACCGGCTACCTTGTTCACATCATCTTGCTTGCCGATTACATGAAGTGCAGGACGGATGGTGTCGGGGTAAGTTCTAGTAAGACCAGAAATAAGGGCATCTGCTTCACCATTTTCTACCATCATCGCTCCAAAATAGCTTTTGAAATAAATGGTACGTCGAGCCTCTATGGGCGTAAGACCTTTACGTTGTCTTTTCGCATAGAGTTTCTCAGCATAAACATCCACTTTTGCTTCGTTTTCCTCTGCTCTTGGATCAACAATAGCCACATCCGCTAAATCTAGTTTACTTTCTAGAATCAGATTTTTGATGGTTTCTTTATGTCCAAGCAAAA
>CALGRQ010000507.1 GCA_937880795.1 uncultured Dyadobacter sp.
CGTTCGTTTGAAAGTTTCTTGATTACCGAATCCAGGAAGCCTTGTGTATACTCCAGTTCCTTTTGCAGCGTTTCTCGCTCGGTTTCTACATCGATTTCATCGGCCAGGTTCACAAAAAACTCATCAGACCGCACCCGGAAAGATGTCCCTTCTGACTCTTCCTCGACAAAGCCAATACTTTCTATATGCGCCAGTTTCGTAATCAACTCTGACAGCGTTTCATAACGGCCTTTTACATCGGTACGAATGGCCAATGGGAGGGCTGTTTTAGGGCTCAAATTCTTCGCATTGCGGATATTCCGTATTCCGGAAACGAGCTCAAACAAAATTTCAAAATCATTCAAGAGTGCTGCATCCGATGCTCCCGCTTTCGGGAATTCTGAAACGCAGATCGACTCCTTCTCCCCTCTTTCCCGAATGTTTTGCCAAATTTCTTCACTAATAAATGGCATGAACGGATGTGCCAAACGCATCAAACGATCGAAAAATTCAAGGGTTGCCTCATAGGTTACCTGATCGATAGGTTTTTCATAGGCCGGCTTGATCATTTCGAGATACTGCGCACAGAAATCATCCCAGATCAGTTTATATACCGCATTCAGTGCATCCGAAATTCTGAATTTCTCAAAATGATCCTGAACCTCAGCCAATGTTACATTGAGTTTGCTTTCAAACCACTTCACGGCCAATTCAGAACCCTGAGGCGCTTTCAAATTGCTATCAACTTCCCAACCCTTCACCAATCTGAACGCATTCCAGATCTTGTTACAGAAGTTCCTTCCCTGTTCTACCAGTTTATCGTCATATGGCAAATCATTTCCGGCTTGTGAGCTAAACAACATACCTGTACGAACACCATCCGCACCGTGTTTATTGATCAGATCAATAGGATCAGGCGAGTTACCTAAAGACTTGGACATTTTACGCCCTTGCTTGTCACGAACGATTCCCGTAAGATATACATTCTTGAATGGGTAGGTGCCCTTATATTCATAGCCAGCAATGATCATACGCGCTACCCAGAAGAAAAGAATTTCGGGTGCCGTTACCAAGTCATTGGTTGGGTAGTAATAATTTACATCTTCATTATCGGGCTCCTTAATACCATTAAAGACCGATATAGGCCATAACCAGGAAGAAAACCAGGTATCCAGTACATCCGGATCCTGCGTAATATCTTCTTCGGTAAGGGCGAATAACTGATATTCGTGTTGTGCTTTACGTAGTGCTTCGCGTTTATCCTTGGCAACGATCATCGTACCGTCTTTCAGGTAAAATGCAGGTATACGGTGCCCCCACCAAAGCTGGCGACTAATATTCCAATCGCGTACATTCTCCATCCAGTGACGGTATGTGTTCTTAAATTTGGCAGGAATCAACTGAACGGTATCGTTCATCACATTGTCCAAAGCAGGCTTGCTGATTTTGTCCATTTTCAGGAACCATTGCTCCGAAAGACGAGGCTCTATAACAGAATCCGTTCTTTCCGAATGGCCCACATTGGAACGGTATTCTTCCACTTTGACCAAATCACCCGACTCTTCCAACATTTTGATGATCCTCTTCCGCGCAACAAAACGTTCTTCTCCGATCAGAATCTGCGCCTTTTCGTTCAGCGTTCCATCTTCGTTCAGCAAATCGATAATCGGCAAATTATGTCTTTTACCAAGCTCGTAATCATTCGTATCGTGCGCAGGAGTAACCTTCAAACAGCCCGTCCCAAACTCTATTTCAACATAGTCATCCGCAATAACAGGTATAGCGCGTTTGATCAACGGAATCAAAACCTGTTTGCCAATTAAATGCTGATAGCGTTCATCCGTCGGGTTTACGCAAATGGCAACATCTGCCATAATCGTTTCCGGACGCGTGGTGGCAACCACCACCCCTTCTCCTGTTCCATCAGCCAATTCATATTTAAGGTAAACCAATTTCTGGTTCACCTCTTTCATGATCACCTCTTCATCCGAAACGGTGGTACGCGCTTGTGGATCCCAGTTCACCATACGGTGGCCACGGTATATATCTCCTTTATTATATAGGTCTATAAAAACATCTATTACCGAGTCGTACAAATCGGGCTCCATCGTAAAACGCGTACGGTCCCAGTCACACGAAGCCCCCAGTTTACGAAGCTGCTGCAAAATGATACCGCCATATTTGTGGGTCCACTCCCAGCAATATTCCAGAAACTCGTCTCTGGTAAGGTCTCTTTTATTGATACCTCTTTCTTTAAGCATCGCCACCACTTTCGCTTCCGTTGCAATGGATGCATGGTCCGTACCAGGAACCCAGCAGGCTTCCTTGCCCTCCATACGCGCTTTCCGCACCAGAATATCCTGAATGGTATTGTTCAACATGTGCCCCATATGCAACACACCCGTTACGTTAGGTGGTGGTATTACAATGGTGTAGGGCTCTTTATCAGGATTGGGTTTCGAATTAAAAAACCGGTTTTCCATCCAATAGGAATACCATTTGTCTTCTATTTCCTGGGGAGCATAAGTTTTGGAAATCATTCTTGTAGGTATAAAAATGCGTCAAAGCGCGGTTTGCTGTCTTAAAAAGATGGCAAAGTTAGGATTTGCAGACGAAATTTTCTAAAATTTTATACCTCCTCAACCGTTGGGAGCCATATAGAGAACGTACTCCCTACCCCGGGTTTACTGTCTACTTTCACCGCACCTCCATGTGCCTCGGCCATCGTTTTCACATAACTTAATCCCAAACCAAATCCTTTCACGTCATGTACATTACCCGTCGGGACCCGGTAAAAAGTATCAAAAATACGTTGCAACTGGTCTCGGCTCATGCCAATTCCATGGTCTGCCACCTTGATTTCTATCCCATGATCCACATTTTTGGTTTCTATGGAGATAAAAAGCTTGTCCGGTGAATATTTGATGGCGTTATCGATCAGGTTATTAAGAATATTCGACAAATGCACCTCATCGGCAGACACCAGTTCATGTTCTGCCTCAAAATGCATTTCTACCTCCCCGTTCTTTTGCTCAATCTGCATCCCCTGGCTGTTTAAGGCCTGCGTGATCAAATCATGTACATTCACCAACGATTTTTTAAGTTTTACTTCTCCCTTATCCAAAAGAGCCATTTGCAACACTTTTTCAACATGGGTTCCCAGTCTTTTGTTCTCCTCTCTAATCATTCCCAAATAGCGCATCATACGAGGCGATGCGTTCGTTCTTACCACATTTTCCTGCGCCATTTCAGTGGCCAGCGCAATGGTAGAAATAGGGGTTTTGAACTCATGTGTCATGTTGTTGATAAAGTCATTCTTGATATCCGAAAGTTTTTTCTGTCGGATAATGGTTGTCACTGCCATATAGAAACAGGCTAAAACTACCAGTATAAGAACGCCCGAACCTCCAAACATCAGCCCCATTCCGCTCATGATATGCTTTTTCTGATCAGGGAAGTATACGAACAAAGAGTTCTGGATTTGGAAAGTTTCATTGGGAAACAATGATGCTCGGTATGACCTTAATTTCCAGTCATCTGGTTTCAAATTGGCCGTTGCAAACAATAAAGCATTAGACCCCTGTCCCTGTACAGCAAATTCGTAGGGTAAAGAAATCCCGTTTTCTTCGAATTCCTTTTTCAATAACGTGTCCAATAAAAATCGATTTACACGTTCCTGAATGGGCCGTTGCGTATAAAGCAGATCTTTCATCACCTCTTTTAAAATCTCAGCCTTATCCGGGTTATTGCGGGAAGTCAAGGGCAAATTTTTCAAATCCCGTGGCTTAATCTTTGGCGGATTAAACGACAAATTTTGTCGCCCGTTTTCACGGGTCTCCTGCACCGACCCGCTGCCTCCTTTACGATTTGTAGCGGATATCTGATTGATGCCCTCCATTTCTTTCAGGGCTTTTCCAAGGTTTTTCTCATCCTCCAACCTTCTGCGCATGAATTCGTCCATGCCCGCCATCCCAAACTCCTGAGCCTGAAAAAACTCTTCGATAATTTTCTGTTGATGATCCACCATCACCCTAAAGTTTGGACTCAGTACATCGGTGGCAACACCGTCTGACCCAACCCTATAATGAACTTCCTCCCCGTGGGGGCCTATAACTACTTCAATTTTTGATACTGGCTGCGGTTGTATTTCACGTGCCACCTCTTTCTTAGCAGATGCCTCTCTTTTTACCGAATAGTTACGCATCTGGGTAATTCGTTCTAGCTTACTCTTTTGTTGCTCCGATTCAATCCGCTGTTGAAGCAGATACATCATTTCTTGCTTTTCTAATCGATGTACTACCTCCTGAACCGACTCTGCGACCTTATGATTAAATTGTTCATTCCGGATTGCAATAGCCTCTCTGATCCAATACCATTGAAACCCTATTAGCCCTATCAAGGCTATGCACATCAAACCAACAATAATCTGAATTTTCCTTTTCGTCATATTTTTACTTGAACCATGCAACGTTCCACTTTAATTTAACAGACCAGAAAAATCACAACAATTAAATTTGTAATCGATTCATTCACAAATTCTAATAGCCATGAAACACATTTTTTTAGATAGGATTCGACTATCGTTATTTATTCTTTCAGGTTTAATTGCAACCCATTTCAGCTACGCACAAACTCAGGATAAGGAAAAAAAATCAACCATTCGCGTAAGTGTTGCAGATGATGAGAAAAGTGAGCCGGTTGAAAAGACCTACCGGGTTAAAAGTATGAACGATGAGGAGAGAAAACAATTTGTGGACAAGGTGCTTGACTCGCTTGGAGCAAATACAAAAAAAGAAGGTAAAATTATCTCGGTAACCATCGACGACGGCGACAATGGCAGGCAAACCATGACGCGAAAAAGGAAAAGCGGCAACCAAAATGAGCGTCACGACCGGGATGCACTTGCTTTCAACTGGACCGAAGATTTTGGCAAGGAGTTTAACTTCGACTCCGAAAAATTCCGTTCACAGATGCGAAATCTCGAAAGAGACTTAAAGCCTAAAGCGAGGGTCCTGATGAGGGATATGGAAAATTTTGGAGAGCGAATGGGCGATTTTTGGAACAGTGAGTCCAATAAAGCAGCCAGTGTTCGCGATCTCAATGTATATTCTAATAATCCTGATAATGGCATTCTCAATCTAAGATTTCAGGTACCTCAAAAAGGAGATTTGACAATTACCGTCACCGACGTAAAGGGTAAAGAAGTTGGCAAAAAAGAGATCAAAGATTTTGGAGGAAATTTTGTTGGCCAGATTGATCTGAAAAAAAACACAAAAGGAACATTGTTTGTAACGGTGGTTCAAAACGAAGATGGTGCTGTGAAACGCGTGGTAATTCCTTAATTGAATTGCATTTCCAATCAAATCCTTCCTGTGAGCAGCGGGAAGGATTTTTTATATCCACCCAAAAAATCAACGTATATAGTATTATTTTACCCCTTATGTTTACAACAATTGAGATATTTTATTGAAAATAATACAATTAATAGTGGTGACATGTATTAAGAATTGTAAATTTGCTGAAAACACCAATTGTCTGCTAAATTCAATTTAACAAGCAACTATGCTGAATCTTATACTGTTTGGCCCTCCGGGTGCAGGGAAGGGCACTCAAAGTGAAAAAATCATTGCTAAGTACAATTTGATTCACCTCTCGACAGGAGATCTTTTACGATCTGAAATACAAGCAGGATCAGAACTTGGACTTAAGGCTAAAACCCTGATGGATCAAGGACTACTCGTTCCGGATGAAGTAGTCATCGGAATGATTGACCACAAACTTAAAACACACCGCGACGCGGCTGGTTTTATATTTGATGGATTCCCGCGTACGGTGAAGCAATCGGAAGCATTAGACAATTTGTTGGCTAGCTACAACGAAAGTATTTCTGTAATGGTGGCTTTGGTCGTAGATGATAATGAATTACTTGCGCGATTGCTAAAAAGAGGCTTGACCTCAGGCAGACCAGATGATCAAAACGAAGAATTGATCAGCAAAAGAATTCAAGAATATAACAGTAAAACAAAACCTGTTGCGGATTACTATCAGGCTCAGGGGAAATTTGTTCCTGTGGATGGTATAGGGGAAATAGAAACTATCTTTTCAGAAATTAGTAACGCCATCTCTGCAGTAAAATAAACTGCGTGGTGGTATCAGGATTCATCAACAAAAACCAAATATGGCGTCGTCAAACTTTATAGATTATGTAAAAATCAATGTTCGTTCAGGTTCTGGTGGAGCGGGAGCTCTACACTTTAGACGTGAAAAACACGTAGAAAAGGGAGGACCTGACGGCGGAGATGGTGGACGCGGCGGGCATATTATACTTAAAGGAAGCTCTCAACTCTGGACTTTACTACACTTAAAATATACGAAGCACGTAAAGGCGTTCGACGGTAAAGGCGGTGAAGGGGGCAGGAGAACTGGCTCCATTGGAAAAGATATCATTTTAGAGGTTCCATTGGGTACAGTTGCAAGAAATTCCGAAACCGGTGAGCAACTTTTTGAAATTACGGAGGATGGACAGGAGATTATTCTCCTGAAAGGTGGAAGAGGCGGAATGGGAAATGACCATTTCAAATCTGCCACCAACCAAACCCCTCAACATGCCCAACCGGGTGAACCGGGCAAGGAAGCCTGGGTTATATTAGAACTAAAAGTATTGGCAGATGTGGGCTTAGTTGGTTTCCCTAATGCGGGTAAATCTACTTTGCTTTCGGCCGTTTCAGCAGCTCGTCCCGAGATTGCTGATTATCCCTTTACAACGCTTGTCCCAAACCTAGGTGTCGTTCCTTATCGCGACTACAAATCGTTTGTAATGGCTGATATTCCCGGAATTATTGAAGGAGCTAGCCAAGGCAAAGGATTAGGGTTACGATTTTTAAGGCACATTGAAAGAAACTCCATATTACTATTCCTGGTCGCCGCAGATAGTGAAGATATCAAAGCGGAATATGAAACGCTACTGCGCGAACTAACCATTTACAATCCCTCCCTCCTCGATAAAAGCCGAATTTTAGCTATATCAAAATCTGATGTAGTGACAGAAGAGGAACGTAAGGAATTAATAAGCAATATACCTGCCGAAATTCCGTACATGTTCATATCCTCTGTAACTCAGGAAGGTATAGAACAATTAAAAGATAAAATCTGGCATACCATTAATGCCCCATTCTCCGTTAAATAATTTTTTTCGTGAAAGAAGCAACCATTTGACCAGTAACATGTGTCAATGAAGTTACTTTGAATTGAAATCACTTTACGGTTATAATGAAATCACTTTCACTTACACACATTTGGATATTATTGCTTTTTATTGTCACCGGAGCCACCGCACAGGTAAACGTTGAATTTCCTACATCAAGAGCAGTATTCCAACGAGATAAAAATAACTCGGCTACTATAAATATTTCAGGAAACTTTACAAAAATTGTTGATAGGATTGAAGCCAAACTCACCCCTATTAATGGTGGCAATCCTGTAAACTGGACCACGATCAGCACCAATCCACAAGGGGGATTTTATTCAGGAAGTCTCACCTCAACAGGAGGTTGGTACGAACTTCAGGTAAGAGGCATGTTGGGAGGCGCTGAGGTTGGTTCTCAAACTATATCACCTGTAGGTATAGGAGAAGTATTTATTATTGCCGGCCAATCCAATGGACAAGGTTTCTATAATCGAAATAACGGCAATGGTAATTTTGATTATGGAGCTCAAAGAGCCAGCGATGACCGCGTTAGTTGTGTTGACTACAACAATAGTAATCAACTAAGTTCTTCACTACCGTATCCTTCATTTTCACATTTAGAAGAAAATTCAAATATTGCCCCGAGAGGTCAGGGGGCATGGAGCTGGGGGAAACTAGGAGATCTATTAGCCAGCCGTTTACAGGTACCGATCCTATTTTACAATGCTTCGTGGGAAGGAACTATTGTAAGGAGTTGGCGTGAAAGTATCACGGGTACTGCTATATCACCCTATATACCTGTACCTTATGAACCTTCCGGCGCACCTTATAGCAACCTTAGATCTGTATTGCAATACTATGTTCCAATAACGGGAGTTCGTGGTGTATTGTGGATCCAGGGTGAATCGGACAATCAATTTAAAACCACAACAGCAACCTATGCAAATGATCTTAAAGCGGTTATAGATGCCAGTCGAAATGACTCCGGGAAAAATATATCCTGGATGGTTTCTCTCACATCTTACAATCAAAGGCAAACTGAAATTGTAGCTCCGAGAATCATCAATGCGCAGAAAAATGTTATTAGTAGTACGGCTAATGTATTTACCGGCCCAAATACCGACATCATTCAAGTTCCACGGACAGATCCGGATCTTGTTCACTTTCACCATGAAGGACTTACTGCCTTGGCTGAGGCTTGGAATAATCAACTGAATAATGATTATTTCTCTAAATCGATACCCTATACTGGTGTTGCTCCACTAAAAGTTACAGCAAGTTGTGCTGGGAATAACAGCTTAACCCTAGCTGTAAATGCAGCCGGCTACACGGGCGTAAACTGGAATACCGGAGCGGTTACAAATACCATACAAGTAGGTAATGGCTCATATAGAGTTTCAGCTCGAGATAACAATGGAAATATTGTTTATTCCCCGGAAATAAAAGTATATGAAGCGATTTCTCCTGCTCAACCCCAGGTAACTTTACAGGGCAGTAATCCGGTTTGCCAGGGTAATACTGCAACGCTCATATCCAATACCACAGAAAATATTCGTTGGAATAATGGGTCTACCAATAGTCAACTTGCTGTAACAACCAGCGGCGAATATTTTGTTACGACCAAAAATGCTTATGGATGTGAATCATCTTCAGCTAAAACAACTATTACTGTTCTCACATCACCGTTGCCTGCCAAGCCAACCATTGCTGTATCTGGTGCTTTAACATTCTGCGATGGTGGGGAAGTAAGCCTACAATCGAATTCGAAAGTAAAGAATCAGTGGTCGAACGGTGAAACTACGGGTAGCATTTTGGTAAAAACATCAGGTGAATATCGCGTACAGGCAGTTGATAATGTTGGTTGTTATTCGCCTGCTTCGGACCCAGTGAAGGTGACTGTCAATCCACTGCCTGCAAAACCAGCTATATCCCTTAGCGGCCCTTCCGATTTCTGTATAGGAGGAAATGTTTCACTCACATCCAGCTATGACAATGGAAATTTATGGAGTAACAGCGCAACCGGAAAAACAATAACGGTTACAGAATCGGGCACTTTTTCGTTGCGTCAAAAGGATAACAATGGTTGTGAGGCAACTTCAGACCCCGTCACAATCAAAGTAAATCCACTTCCGGCAACACCAACGGTGGCTAACTTACGCCCAACTACCTTCTGTAAAAATGATTATACTACGCTTCGTAGTAGTGATGCATTTCAATATGTATGGAGCAATGGACGAGGCGAACAAGAAATTAATATTTACGAGGCTGGGAATTATACTATTGCCGCAAGAGATCAAAATGGCTGCGTATCGCCGCCTTCTCCACCTATAACGGTATCTGTCAACCCATTACCTGAAACACCCGTAATTACCGCAGACGGCCCTACCGTATTCTGCGCCGATTTAAGTGTAAATCTTCGCTCATCAGCTGGTGACGCATTTTTATGGAGCAATGGATCAACCAGTCAAACCATCAAGGTGACTCAGGGAGGAACCTATTCTGTACAAACCATTAATCAGTTTCAGTGTTATTCCGACCGAAGTAATTCCATTGGTGTTACTACGCTTGCACTTCCTCCCGCACCCAATGTAAGAGCTCTTAGTGCTACAACCTTCTGCGACGGTGATTTTGTGGCCCTAGAGGCAAGTAATGGCGCTTCGTTTATATGGAATACCGGCATCCAAAAGGATTCTATCCATGTAACAGAATCAGGTGCGTTTTCAGCACGTGTTAAGGATGAACATGGTTGCCTTTCACCCTATTCCAAAGAAATTGCTGTGGATGTTAAGCCTTCTCCAACGGCACCAACCATCAAAAAAGTCGGCGTATATACCCTTATGGCCGAAAATAATATAAATGATGGAGACCATGTTTGGAAGATGGACCAAACGATACTGCCTGAAACAGGTGTTACCTTGAAAGCCATTAAGTCAGGCTCGTATGTGGTCAATAATACGGTGGTTTATAGCCCAACATTGACCTGCTACTCCGATTATTCTGAACCTTTTGCGTTTATACTCGACCCAGAAGCCAGCGGTCTTATAGCTTACCCTAGTCCACTCACCGACGGTAGCTTGAACGTTGAAACGCTTCAAGACCTGAAAAATGCCGAAGTGCAAATTATTGACAGCCGCGGTGTTATTCACAAAACGTATAAGGCCATTAATTTTGATCAAAGAAAAATCTTTAACATTTCAGACTTAACATCTGGGGTTTATATCCTACGTGTTGTTTCGACTGGCTTTAATGAAGCGCAAAAAATTATTATTGTGCGCTAGGTGAAACATGATCGCTAAATGATCAAAAAAACGGAATAGTTATATTATTGACAAAAAATTCTTTTAAATTTGTCGTTGCTTTGCCCAGCACCAAAAGTTGGCCGCAAGCAACCCAGATCCATTTTATTCTTTCTGAATATGAGAGACTTTACTTGTACTATCATTTCAAATGTATCGTAAATTAACCCCCCGGGTAATGCTGAAGGCCCTCATACTGGTATTTATATTGCCAGTAACTGTGTTTTCACAAATTAAAATTACCTCCCCTATTACAAACGCAGTATATCAGCGTGATATAACTGGACAGAGAGATATTACAATTGCAGGGACTTTTGCCGTTCCTGTGGATAAGATTGAAGCAAGAGCAATACCTGTAATTTCAAGCCAGGGCATTGAAACCCCTTGGAAAGATCTACAGACGAATCCCAAGGGAGGTGCTTTCCAAGGCAATTTATTAATTTATGCAGGCTGGTATACCATTGAAGTTCGAGGTACTTACAAAGGCCAGGTGGTAGGCCGTGACGTATTACAAAGACTAGGTGTTGGAGAAGTATTCCTTATTGCCGGGCAGTCTAATGCTCAGGGCTTAAAGAAATTTCCTGGCCCGTCGGCTGTAGATGATCGCGTACAATACATTTCCAATCACGTGAATGATGCGATCGATGACCTTAACGATCCACCTGCACCAGTATTCTCCAAAATCACTGCAAATACTGCCTTTATTTCACCACGTGGCCAAACCGCTTGGTGCTGGGGAATATTGGGTGATATGCTGGTTACCAAATTAAATATGCCCGTAGTCTTTATCAATACGGCTTGGGAGGGTAGTTCTGCAAAGGACTGGGCACTTAGCTCACAGGGGAAAGAAACTACCACTCCTTTTGGGTACAAAATGCCTCCCGAAATGCCTTATGGTAACCTTAGAGTTTCTGCGCAAAACTATGCAAGTCAATATGGCGTCCGGGCTGTTTTATGGATGCAGGGTGAATCAGATGGTAGTAGAGATGGTGTCAATGGCGAGAATGGTCTGGTAGCAGGTTACCGCACCAATTTACAGACGGTAATGAATAGCCTAGGTGCACATACGGGCAAGCGTATTACCTGGGTAATTGCCAGAACCAGCCGTATTTCTCCAGATGTTAATACTCCAAATAAAACATATCCAGGTATTATCGCCGCCCAAAACGCTGTGATTGACCAAAGTTTTAACCCAACCTGGCCGGGTCCTGAGACTGATCCCTTGGATCCAGAAAGAATTGGTGATGAAACCATCAGAGGTGACAGAACGCACTTTGTAGGCGTAAAAGCATTAACTATCCTTGCCAACGCGTGGAATGAAAGTTTAAATGCTAAATTTTTTGCGGAAGTTCCGCCTGTAGCGCCTGAAGCTGTTCCTGCATTATCTGCGACTTGTACAACCAGTAACGATGCTGTTACAATTTCATTACCTACCACCTACAAATCTTACAAGTGGAGTAATGGAAGTACTTCCAGTTCAATCACCGTAACCCAAGCTGGAACGTATAGCGCCGTGGTGAAAGATAACATTGGGAATACCGTTATAGCTTCTGCTGTGGTACTAACTAACAATGCAAAACCGGCAAAACCAAGTATTATTCAACAAGGAGCACAACAGGCTTGCGCCGACTCTTCTTTTGAATTTTCCGTGGCTCCCGGCTTCGACCTATACTCATGGTACAAAACCGGTAATAACAGCGTTATAGGTACCGGAAATTCAATCAAAATTGCAGATGCAGGAAATTATCAGGTAAAAGCACAAAATATCTTTGGCTGTATATCTGAGCTGTCAGATGCATCTTCCTTACTGATACGGCCCAAAATCAGCAAGCCTGTTATTGAAGCCGGAGGTCCATTTAGCGTTACTGCTCATATACCTGAACAGGGATTAAACGAAAAGTACATCTGGCGTGTACCGGGCACAACGGAAGATACTGTTGCTACCGTTCTTAAAATAACTCAATCGGGGCTCTATACAACACGTGCACAGGTAGTTTTTACTTTGGGTAATAATTCACTCACTTGTTACTCTGATACAGCTTCTCGCGAATTTAAAACCAACGATTCCAATGAGGTTGTAATCTATCCTAACCCGAGCCAAGGGGCAAAAATTTACATTGAATCTAGAGACGACATACGAGATGCTACGGTAACACTTCATGATATATATGGAAGAGTCATCAGAATTACTCCTCCCGTACTCATGAATAGCCGCCTGGAATTCGATGTGAGCAACCTTGCCGCCGGGAAATACATCCTGCGCGTAACAGGTCATAACACCAGTCTTACTAAGCAAATTATGGTTAGATAACCATTTTTTCTGATAATATTTATAAATAAGCCCCGACTCCTCGGGGCTTATTTAGTATGATACTAATTAGGAAAAAGAAAAAGTAAAGAATTTGATTGATAAATTTGCAACGGCTAATTTTGACTGATACAGGAAGATTTTTTTACAGATAGAAATATTAGTACAATGAACAATACATATCTCCCTTCGGATTACTTACCCATCTTGGTTCAATTTCTCTTGGCTGCCGGCTTTATAGGCGGAACCATGATCGTAACACACCTGATTGGACCAAGTCGGAAAAGCAAGCTTAAAGATGATCCTTTTGAATGCGGTATTGAATCTGTTGGAGACGCACGTACTCCTATTTCGGTAAAGTACTTCCTGGTGGCAATTCTTTTCGTTTTGTTCGACGTGAGGGTATCTTTATGTATCCGTGGGCTGTAAACTTCAAGGCACTGGGGATGTTTGGCTTTGTCGAAATGTTGTTATTTATGGGACTCCTTCTTTCGGGATTCTTTTACATCATTCGCAAAGGTGTACTGAACTGGGAGGAGTAACCACTTGTAACGTGCGACTGTTACCCATCTGGCTAAAACCCACTAAGTAGCTAACCGCAAAAGCCAACTATTTGAAAATTTAAGCTAAAAGCATTTTGCTGGAAGCCAAAAGCTAATAAATCATGAAAGAAGTAACCATAGCGGAAGCCCCGCAAGGACATAGTGGATCAGGCTTTTTTGCTACCTCATTTGACGAAGCGATCGGACTGGCAAGGAGTTATTCCCTGTGGCCTCTTCCATTTGCCACCTCATGCTGCGGTATTGAGTTTATGGCAACCATGGGAGCCACTTATGATATTTCACGTTTCGGTTCCGAGCGCCCAAGTTTTTCTCCACGCCAAGCCGACTTGCTGATGGTAATGGGAACCATCGCGAAAAAGATGGCACCCGTTGTAAAGCAGGTTTATCTTCAAATGGCTGAACCTCGTTGGGTTTTAGCCGTTGGTGCTTGTGCATCCAGTGGAGGTATTTTTGACTCGTATAGCGTTTTACAAGGTATCGATCGCATCATTCCTGTCGATTGCTACGTACCAGG
Organism: uncultured Dyadobacter sp.; assembly: GCA_937880795.1. Classification (GTDB taxonomy): domain Bacteria; phylum Bacteroidota; class Bacteroidia; order Cytophagales; family Spirosomataceae; genus Dyadobacter. The sequence goes on from CALGRQ010000507.1 coordinate 13,847, forward strand.
ATGCCCCCCACGACCTGAGCAAATTATTGACGGGCTTATGCACATCCAGTATCTGGCCCAGAACGAGAAACTGCGCAGAAGAAACACAGATGAATATAAGCATTTGTTAGCATCATATAATATTCAATAATTACCCTATGCTAAGTAACCAGGAGGTAGCAGAAGAGCTATTGGAAAAATTTGGTGATCAAGTATTTGACTTTGAAGAGCCATACGGTTTGCTCACTGTTTCGACAACCCGTGAAAATATAATTTCTGTTCTGGAGTTTCTGAAAAATCACAAATCCTACCAGATCAATTTCCTTACAGACATCACTGGAGTACAATATCCAGACAATGTCGGTAAAGAATTTATGGTGGTATATCACGCTCACAGCTTCATTCATAATTTCCGTATTCGCCTGAAAGTTTCTATTCCAGAAGCTGACATTCACATCCCAACAGCAACAGGGCTATATGCTTCTGCAAACTGGATGGAGCGCGAAACCTACGATTTCTATGGAATTTTGTTTGATGGACATCCCAACCTTATCCGGATTCTCAACATTGAAGAAATGGATTATTTCCCAATGCGTAAAGAATATCCGTTGGAGGATGCAACCCGTGAGGACAAAATCGATGCTCTTTTTGGCCGATAACCATTTACTGATTTAAGTAAGCTATGGCAGATATTGAATTATTACCACATAACGTACCCGCTCAGGGTGAGTTACCTGAGCTCGTAGAAGAATTAACCACGCTCAACCTAGGGCCTACTCACCCTGCTACACACGGAATTTTTCAAAACATCTTGAAAATGGATGGAGAAAAGATCGTGTCAGGCGAGCAGACCATTGGTTATATACACAGGGCTTTTGAGAAAATTGCCGAAAGACGTCCGTTCTATCAGATCACAACCCTGACAGACCGGATGAATTATTGCTCCTCGCCCATCAACAACTTCGGTTGGCACATGACGGTGGAAAAATTATTACAAATTGAGGTTCCAAAACGGGCTCAGTATATCCGGGTCATCATGATGGAACTTGCTCGTATTTCCGATCACCTGATCTGTAATAGTATTCTGGGTGTAGATACGGGTGCTTTCTCAGGATTCCTTTACGTCATGCAAAAACGTGAAGATATCTATGAGATATACGAGGAAGTATGCGGAGCGCGTCTTACGACCAACATGGGACGCATCGGTGGTATGGAAAGAGATCTTTCAAGTACAGCCATTCGCAAAATTCGTGACTTCATCAAAACTTTCCCTCCGGTATTGAAAGAGTTTGAAAGACTGATGAGCCGCAACCGGATCTTCATGGACCGTACCATTAATGTGGGTCCCATTTCCCTAGAACGCGCATTGTCTTACGGCTTTACAGGTCCAAACCTGAGAGCTGCCGGATTGGACTATGACGTTCGCGTCATGAATCCTTACTCGTCTTACGAAGATTTCGAATTCGACATTCCAGTCGGACAAAGTGGTGATACATTCGATCGATACAATGTCCGGATTGAAGAAATGTGGCAAAGCCTTAGAATTGTAGAACAAGCCCTAAACAATCTTCCGGAAGGCCCCTACTATGCAGATGCACCAGAGTATTATCTTCCTCCTAAGAAAGAGGTTTATAACAACATGGAAGCACTCATATATCACTTTAAAATTGTGATGGGTGAGATAGATGCGCCAAAAGGTGAGGTATACCATGCCGTAGAAGGCGGGAATGGCGAACTTGGGTTTTATTTAATTAGTGATGGTGGCCGTGCTCCCTATCGTTTGCACTTCCGTAGACCAAGCTTTATATACTACCAGGCGTACCCGGAAATGTGTAAAGGAAGTTCGTTATCAGACGCCATCCTTACCATGAGTAGCCTCAATGTAATTGCCGGCGAGCTCGACGCATAATTAAGGAACTTACAATGAATAAACAGATTGGTCTATTGCTCGGGCAGCCAATTTCGAATTTCATAAGATCATAATACAAAAATGACTGAAACATCTAATCCAGTAGCTTTTACCCCAGAAAGACTGGCCAAAGTAAAAGAGATTATAGATCGTTACCCAGCCGGACGCCAGAAGTCGGCCTTATTACCCGTTTTACACGTTGCTCAAGAACAGTGGGGATGGGTAAGCAGCGATGTCATGGATTATGTGGCAGGCCTGTTGGATATTAAGCCGGTGGAAGTATACGAGGTTGCTACTTTCTACACCATGTTTCATCTTGACGCTGTTGGGAAACACGTAATTGAGTATTGCCGCACCGGTCCTTGCTGCCTTATGGGTGGAGAGGATATTTACGGATACCTTCAAGAAAAGTTGGGTATAAAAGCGGGTGAAACCACTCCCGATGGCCTTTTCACTTTGAAAGAAGTAGAATGTCTGGCAGCTTGCGGATGGGGACCTGTATTTCAGATCCGTGAGAAATTTTATATGAATCTGACCCGTGAGAAGGTCGATCAAATTATAGACGAATTAAGTAAATAAGCTTTTCAGAAGCTGAAAATTTGATCTTGCAATGGCTAGAAAAATATTAACAGAGCACATAAACGTACCCGGAATCGAAACCTTCGAAGTTTATCGTAAACATGGAGGGTATACTGCCGTTGAAAAAGCATTAAAAACCATGTCTTCGGATGAGGTGGTTGAAGAAGCTAAAAAATCAGGCGTGCGTGGTAGAGGTGGAGCAGGTTTTCCAATGGGTATGAAATGGGGGTTTCTAGCCAAACCCGAAGGCATTCCACGCTATTTGGTCTGCAACGCGGATGAATCCGAGCCTGGAACGTTTAAAGATCACCACCTGATGAAGTGCATTCCGCACTTGCTAATCGAAGGTATGATCGTTTCCAGCTACGCACTGGGAGCCAATAAGTCGTTTATATACGTCCGCGGTGAGCTGATGTACGTAATTCGCATCTTGGAAAAAGCTATTGAAGAAGCCAAAGCACAGGGTTTCCTTGGTAAAAATATATTAGGCTCGGGTTACGATCTCGAACTTGTGGTACAACCTGGTGGTGGAGCTTACATTTGTGGAGAAGAAACCGCTTTGTTAGAGTCACTCGAAGGTAGAAGAGGTAATCCAAGAAACAAGCCTCCGTTCCCCGCTGTAAAAGGACTATATCAATCGCCAACGGTGGTAAATAATGTGGAGTCTATCTCCAACATGCCGTGGATTGTAAACAACGGTGGTGATGCATATGCGGCAATTGGTATCGGACGCAGTACCGGAACCAAGTTAATTTCTGCTTCGGGTCATATCGAAAAGCCTGGTGTTTACGAAATCGAATTAGGACTGAGTGTGGATGAATTCCTGAACTCAGATGAGTATTGTGGTGGTGTACGCAAAGGACATCATCTGAAAGCTTTGGTAGCGGGTGGATCGTCAGTACCCATCTTACCGGCGCATTTAATTACAAAAACAGCCAACGGTGAAGATCGCCTCATGAGCTATGAATCACTCTCGGATGGCGGTTTTGCAACAGGTACCATGCTCGGATCGGGTGGCTTCATCGTGTTTGATGAAACAGCCTGTATCGTAAGGAATACTTGGAACTTCTCTCGTTTTTATCATCATGAATCGTGTGGACAATGCAGCCCATGCCGTGAAGGTACTGGTTGGATGGAAAAAGTGCTACATAGAATTGAGCACGGACACGGTAGCATGCATGATATAGATCTATTGGTTGATATCTCCAAAAAAATAGAAGGTAATACAATTTGCCCCCTGGGTGACGCTGCCGCATGGCCTGTTGCCAGTGCTATACGTCACTTCAGAGATGAATTTGTGTGGCATATTACACATCCAAAAGAAGCTTCTCAACCCGGAGCTGTATATCAGGGTGCTATGACATTGGTATGATGCATTTGGGTATATCATATAACTGGGTTAACAAAAATATTCTACTTCTCTCCTGTCTTATCGGCTTGGTGACTTTTGCTGTACTGCTATTGCTTAAAGCAATGGTAAGTATGTCTTACCTAGCTGATATTTCAGGCAGCGAGACAAGTACAATACTCCCTATCCAATTGTTGGTGAACGGAGAACCCATTTATACAGATGCGGAACAAGCTCCTTTTAGACTTGTTCAGTATACGCCCATCTATTTTTGTATAGTTTCTTTTTTTTATCAATTAACAGACTGGACAGCGACGGATGTTCATAAAGTCTTTTTAACCAGCCGTTTCTTCTCTCTCGCCTTTACGCTCATGGCATCTGCGGTGGCGGGATTTGTTGTTTTCTTAGCCTCGAACAGAAATAAAATAGTTGCCGTACTATCGGCACTATATATCTATCATGTTCTGGCATTTTGGTTGCTTACCGGATCAAGACCTGATAGTCTGCTGGTTTTACTTACAGCCTCTTATATCTTGACGATATACAAAGCATTACAATCGGAGAAGAAAGGGCAAAACTGGTGGTACCTGGCTATTTTCTTAGCGGTAACTGCATTTTTTGTAAAGCAAAGTGGTGCAATTCATTCCATCGCGATCGGCGCATACTTCATAGTGACCAAGCAATGGAAAATGTTATTCAAGATAACCACCGCAGGCATCTTATTTTTCGGAGCATACCTGCTGATTTTGCCCATTAATTCGTTGCCTTTGTTTTTTACAAATATTATCGGTGGGGTTGCCAACTCAGCCAGCTTTGACTGGTTTTATGACTGGACTTTGGAAAAATGGGTCATGCAATTTACATTGATCATGATTTTAAACATCATCATCAGTACTTATCATTTTGCGAAAAAACCGAACGCATTTTATCTATTTCTAGCCATAGCAAGTCCGCTGTTTTTCCTTTTTGCGACTCTAACCAGTACCAAAATTGGAGCGGGCGTTGGCTACTATCAGGACTATATTATTCTGGTTGTAGTACAAATTGCCTCTTTTTTGACAGAAAAAAGGGAACAGAACAAGTTAGGCGGGGAATTTGGCCGAATCGGTATATCAATGTATCTCGTATTTGTGTATTTTTATATCGCCTTGAACGTATTCATGACTTATAAAAAAGTTTTTATTCACGATCAAAGCGTTTCATATATTGAACAAAGACGAGTTGTTGATTTCTTAAAAGAAGAAAAAGGTCTTAAAAAAGAAGATTGGGTTTTGACAGAAAGTCAAGCTGCTCCCGATTATTTTATAAGGCATTTTCTTTTCAACCAAACCTTAATGCCATTTAAAGATTTGGTATATCTGGCGGATAAGAATCGCACCTTTGACTTTACAATGTTCCGACAAATGATGGACAAGGGACAAATCCGATTCGTAATAACGGATCATAAAAGTTTACCAACGAATATTTTAAATCACAGTTTTGGGAATACCCTGCAACTGAGCTCAACCATTGGGCAATACGATATATACGAGAGCAAAACATTGCAGAATATTGAATTATAATTTCGCATGGAAGAAGTAAAACCACAATTAATAAAAATTACTTTCGACGGCATAGAGGTCGAGGTAGAGCCGGGAACAACCATTATGCAAGCTGCACGTAAAATTGCAGAAGCAGACGATACCCAGGCGGGATTGGTTCCTCCGGCAATGTGCTACTATAAACCATTACCTGCCTCAGGAGGGAAGTGCCGTGCATGTCTTGTACGGGTGGCACAAGGTTCTGCAAAAGATCCGCGTCCAATGCCTAAGCTGGTTCCATCTTGCATTACACAAGTTCAGGAAGGTATGGTGGTTGAAAACACGACCAATCCGGCAGTATTGGATACAAGAAAAAGCATTGTCGAATTCTTACTTATAAACCATCCACTCGACTGTCCAATTTGTGATCAGGCGGGAGAATGTCATTTGCAGGATTTTGCATTCGAACATGGTTCAGCAAAAACCCGTTACGAGGAAGAAAGAAGAACCTTCGAAAAAATCGACATAGGCCCCAATATCCAGTTACACATGACACGCTGCATTCTATGCTACCGTTGCGTGTATACGGCTGATCAAATTACCAATAAGCGTGAGCATGGAGTAATGGGTCGTGGAGATGCTTCCGAAATTAGCACTTATATTGAAAAAGCGATCGATAACGATTTCTCTGGAAACGTAATTGATGTATGCCCAGTGGGTGCACTAACCGATAAGACCTTCCGATTTAAAAACCGTGTATGGTTCTCCAAACCAGAAGATGCACACTGCAACTGCGATAAATGTTCAGGTAAAGCAGTGGTTTGGTACCGTGGTGACGAAGTGATTAGAGTAACCGCCCGTAAAAATACATGGGGAGAAGTTACCGAGTTCATTTGCAACTCCTGCCGTTTTGAGAAAAAGAAAACCAGCGATTGGGTCTTGGAAGGGCCAACCAAGGTGAAACGCAGCTCCGTAATTTCTGCTAACAAGTACCGCGCAGATCTTATTAAAAAGCCAGATTTTGCACTTAAACTTGCGGCTACCCAATTTAAAAACATTGATGATTCCCGCCCTTATGTTACCGACTCGGCAACCATTAGAGAGCAAAGCATCAAAAACAACGATAAAGCGAACCATCGCTCCTTATTGTCTAAAAACTAATTAACATTCCCGCGTTTCAGGAGTGATTCATAAAATAACTGTGAACTAAAAAATGGAATTAACAGAGTTTGTCATCAAAACCATCACAATTGTTGTTGTGTTTGCACTGACCCTGCTCATCGCCATGTATTCTACATGGGCCGAAAGAAAAGTTGCCGGTTTTATTCAAGACCGGGTAGGACCTAACCGTGCAGGACCAGGCGGGCTACTTCAGCCATTGGCCGATGCTGGAAAAATGTTCTTCAAAGAGGACTTTATTCCTGCGCTGGCTAACAAATGGTTGTTTATTGCAGGACCAAGCTTAGCGATGCTTACAGCCCTTTTGGCAAGTGCGGTAATTCCATTTGGTAGCACATTTAAATGGGATGGTGTAGAAGTTGCACTTCAAGGTGTTGAGTCCAACATTGGAATACTTTACGTATTCGGAGTTGTAGCACTCGGTGTATATGGTATTATGATCGGTGGATGGGCTTCCAATAATAAGTTTTCTCTATTGGGGGCAATACGTGCAGCTTCTCAAAACATTAGCTATGAAGTAGCTATGGGACTTTCTCTCATTGCGATTTTGATGATGAGTAGCTCTCTATCCTTAGGAGAAATCGTTGCACAACAACATGGTGCAAACTGGAATGTGTTTTACCAGCCCTTGGGTTTTATCATCTTCCTCACTTGTTCATTTGCGGAATGTAATCGAGTACCTTTTGACCTTCCTGAGTGCGAGACCGAGCTTGTAGGGGGATATCACACCGAATACGGTAGTATGAAACTTGGTTTCTGAATACATCAACATGTTTGTTTCATCAGCCATTATCTCTACCCTATACTTTGGCGGTTACAACTACCCCGGAATGGATTGGGTTTACAGTCAATTGACTGCTTCAATGGGTCCTGAAACCGGCCACAACATTGCTACTTTGATCGGTACAGGGGTATTCTTCGGTAAAGCCTTATTCTTTGTATTCTTTTATATGTGGGTTCGCTGGACTCTTCCACGTTTCCGTTATGACCAGCTGATGAATTTAGGCTGGAAAAAACTGATCCCATTAGCTATATTTAACATCATTATCACCGGTGCGGCAGTACTTTTCCTAAAACCGCTTGTTACCGCCTGGTTGAATTAATAACATATTATACCCATTGCCATGCAATTAACGAATCGATCGAAGCAAGTAAGCAATAAAGAAATGACGCTGATGGAACGCGCCTACCTGCCGGCTATTGCTACCGGTCTGGCAATTACCATCAAGCACTTTTTTGCCAAAAAAGTAACGATAGAGTACCCCGAGGTAAAACGTTACTTGGGACCAGTTTTCAGAGGGCGTCATATTCTTAAAAGAGACGAAGAAGGCCGTGAAAGATGTACAGCCTGTGGCTTATGCGCCGTGGCTTGTCCTGCGGAGGCAATCTCCATGGTGGCCGAAGAGCGCGTTAAAGGAGAAGAATCGCTATACCGCGAAGAAAAATACGCTGCGGTTTATGAAGTAAATATGCTTCGTTGCATTTTCTGTGGATTGTGTGAAGAAGCTTGTCCAAAACAAGCCGTGTATCTGCGCCACGATGAATTTGTTCCCGTGTTTGCGGATCGCGATCAAGTGATTTGGGGTAAAGATCGTTTGGTAGAAGATATGAATAATCGATACACCCGGGAATCCTGGACCAAGGAAGAGGCGCGTATGCTTGATGCCAAAAGAGCCAATGGTGAGGCTACCAATGTAGTACCGCGAGCTATTCCCTGATTGAACAATATATCCCAGTTGTAGTAAATTATTAACATATGAATCCGACGCTGTCTTTTTTCTATTTCCTTTCTGCCCTCACGGTGCTTAGTGCCCTGATGGTAATACTTGCCCGGAACCCCATACATAGTGTACTGTATCTTATATTAACCTTCTTTACACTTTCCGGACATTATATCCTTTTGAATGCCCAGTTCCTCGCTGCCGTTAATATCATTGTTTATGCAGGAGCGATCATGGTACTCTTCCTGTTCGTAATCATGTTCCTGAACATCAAACAAGATCATGAGGAAACCAAAACGACCATTACAAAAATTGCAGGTGCCATTGTAGGAGGAACCTTTTTTGTCATCTTGCTAGGTGCGTATCGTAAAACACTTATACCTGGGTACGATCCGTACCGCTTCGACTCTCAAGTGGGGATGATCGAAAGCCTGGGTACTCTTCTTTTCCGTGATTACCTTTTGCCTTTCGAACTTATCTCAATTCTACTATTGGTAGCCATGGTTGGCGCCGTGATGCTTGGAAAAAGAGAAATTGGAGAAAGACATTTCTAAATATTACTGTCCGTATGCCAAAAGGGTGGATCTGAACGATTCGCCCTTTTTTTATATCATTACTAGTACACAACCTCATCCGTATAGTAATCATATCAACACAGGTATAGTATAGAAATATCTCATATTTGATCCTGTTAATATTAATTTATAATTTACACCATCCCACTTTTAACATCGCGATATAGTTAAAACGTATGTTCATGTGGCCTTTATAGTATATTGCCAATAGCCTTTACAAAATGCATGTTTGAATGACGTCACTGCTAAACCATACGGACTCGGAACTAGTCATCCTTTTGCATCAAGATCAAAAAGAGGCATTTGACGAAATTTATCGGCGGTATTGGCATCCACTATTTCGAGATGCGCGTAAACGTCTGGTAGAAAGTGAATATGCCGAAGAAATTGTGCAGGATGTATTTGTAGACCTCTGGGTGAACCGTGCTAAAAAAGACATCGATCAACTTTATGCATACTTGTCCACCGCAGTACGATATCAGGTGTTTATGCTATATAAGCGACATCAAAAATTACCCAGTTTCGAGGCGCCTATGGAATACATGGGTATCAGTGATGACATCACCAATAGCCAATTTTTCTTCAACGAGCTTGTAGAAGGGATAGAAGACTGGTTAAAACTGCAACCCGAAAAACGGCGTGAAATATTCAGACTCCGTTATATAGAACAACGTACCACCAAGGAAATAGCGGAAGAACTATCTATAACCCAAAAGACCGTCCAAAATCAACTCATTAATGGTCAGGAAAGCCTTCGTACCGCAATTTCCAAACTACTCACTGTTGCTCCCATTATTCTGGGTAGCCTCCACTAGTATATAAGGGATTACAACCCCTCTTATCTTATTGAATTTTAAATAAAAAATAATATTTTATACTGCCATAAATGTTAATTGCAGTATATATTATTTAATTTTCAAAAAAATATATACAATCGTTTGGGACTTTTATTCTAAAAAGTATACTATACTAAAAAGAAGTCCCATTTCAGATGTCCCTAGAAAACAAAACCCACTTTTTAAAGTTGGTAGCCCGTTATCTAAACGGTTCAGCTACGGAGCAAGAGCGTAAAACGATGGAAAGCTACTACGAACTTTTCAACGAGGCTCCTGATCCGGAAGATAGCTGTGATCCAACAGACATGGCAGATTTGGGAACGGAAATGAAAGAAGGCATTGACCGTCGTATCCAATCCTTGGAAAGTAGGTCCACATTTTGGCGAAAACAGTCCTTTCAACTGGCCGCCACCCTACTCTTGCTCATTGGTGCAATATGGCTTTACAAAACCTATCAAACTGCAAAAACGGTTCAACCGATACGTGAAAGTAGACTTGCCGTTAAGCCTGGACTTATCAATCGATTCATACTTCTGTCTGATGGTACAAAGGTGGTTCTTCATGGCCACAGCCAACTTCAGGTGGATCCCGATTTTAATAAAAAACAGAGAACAGTACATTTGACAGGCGAGGCCTATTTCGATGTAGCGCATCAAGCGCATTCTCCATTTGTTATTTATACTGGACAAATAAAAACTACTGTGTTAGGGACAGCTTTCAACATTAAAGCTTGGCCGCAGCAAAAAGATATAACGGTTAGTGTTGCCAGAGGAAAAGTAAAAGTTGAGGGGCCTAACAAAGTGCTTGCTCTGCTTACATCTGACAAGCAGTTTACCTACAATACAGAAAACGCCACGAGCAACGAAAAGCTGATAGAAATCACCCCGACCTGGATGCAGGACGACGTTACTTTTGACGATCTACCATTTAAAGACATTGCCTCCATCCTTAGCAAACGGTATATGCAATCCATTCAATTCGCATCCCCCGAATTGGAAAAGTGCCGCTTCACAGGGCGTTTTACCGGCACTGAAACTTTAGAAGAAGCGCTAAAAACCCTCACGATCACCAGTAATTCTCAATTTAAGTTTGACAATGATCGGGTGATTATATACGGCGAAAAATGTGATTGAAACTTTATACTTAAACCCTTAGCAAATGCCAACCTTAAAATCCGGCCGAAGCCCATAGCATCCAAATAAAAAAACTCCTCAGGCCCTGGGAAGCATCGAGGAGTCCGAAAAAAATTATTGGATAACTTTTAAACAGCACAAAGAATGCAAAAAACTATAGCTTTTGCAAACAGGATTTCTATTGCCCAATGGCAAGAAAACTGGCGGTCCAATTTAATCAAGTTTATGAAAATAAACCTCTTAGCCGCTATTCTGGGGCTCGTCACCGCTCAGATATTATATGCTGAAACAAGCCGCGCGCAGGACATTCGTGACACAAAAATTACCTTTGAAACACAATCGGTAACGCTTAAAAGTGCTTTACAGAAACTGCAAAAACAATCTGGTTATAATATTTTCTACCTCTCTTCCAAAATCACACCGTACACCGATGTGCATGTACCGTCGGCTACCCGCTCGGTTAAAGAAACGCTAGAGCTCATTTTGGTTAAAACGCCATTTTCTTTTCGACAAGAAGGCAAAACCATCATACTCACTGAAAATCCTGTAAATCTTCCGGCCGGGAAGTCTGAAAGCGCTCCTGCACGTTCCATTAAGGGCAAAGTTACCGATGAAAAAGGTGAGGCACTGCCGGGTGTTAGTATACTTATAAAGGGTACACAGCAGGGTACTATCAGTGATGCAAATGGCGCCTATCAGTTACAGATCGATAACGAAAACGCCGTACTGATTTTTAGCTTTGTTGGCTATCTCAGCCAGGAACACCCCATTGGTAACCGGGCAACCATTGACGTTTCCCTGCATAGCGATACCAAAGCACTCAATGAAGTGGTGGTAACCGCATTTGGGATGTCAAAGGAAAAACGTAGTCTTGGTTTTGCTGTTACCGAGCTGAAAGGCGCAGATGTATCAGCTACCCAACAAATTAATCCGGTCAATGCTTTAATGGGCAAAGTAGCAGGTGTACAAATTGACCAGAGTGCCTCCGGACCTTTCGGTAATTCACGGATTGTGATTCGAGGAAATTCTACGCTTAGCCAAAACAATCAGCCCATTTTCGTGGTGGACGGCGTGATTATAGACAATGAATCAGTAACCGGTGGACGGGACTTTGCCAACGATCTAACCAATTTGAACAGCGAAAGTTTTGAAAGTGTATCCATTTTAAAAGGCTCATCAGCCGCAGCCTTGTACGGATCGCGAGCCATTAATGGTGTAGTGCTCATCACTACCAAAAAGGGGAGCAAGGCCAATGGCATTGGGGTTGATATTTCTCAAAATTTAATGGTCTATAACCCATATAAAGGTCCCCAATTCCAGAATGAATTTGGAGGAGGTAGCGTAGGAGCCTTTTTCACAGATGCGCGTGACCCTAACTACCAGCCAAATCAAATGTGGACCACAAAGGTGTTTCCGGTGAACCCAAATACCAATGAGCCCTATATAGACCCCGCCATTAACCGTGAGAATGAAAACTGGGGACCTAGGTTTGCCAACCAGAAAGTGCGTAATTATGATGGAACCTGGACCGAATATAAAGCCGTACCCAATAACTTCCTCGATGCCTTTAAAAATGGTGTTTTAAGTACTACCAGCATTGCTTTTTCTGGGGCGGGAGAAAAAACAACTTACCGGTTTTCGGCAACTCACGACGGACAAACAGGTATTTCTGTCAACAACAAGATGAAGCGGGAAAACTTCAACCTTAGAGTAACGCATCAACTTGCCAAATGGCTTAATACCGATTTCAGTGGATCTTATACAACCAGTGACAATACCAACCCACAAAACCTGGTTTGGGCCTCTTATACCGACACTTTTGCGGGTGATAACTGGGGGGTTGCCTATACCTGGATGTTCCCTAGAAATTACGACACAAAATATTGGATGGATAAAGCCCGATATACCAGCCAGTTTGGCGGTGCCCCCAAGGCAACCAATCCACTGGAAACCAATAAAGTAATGGCGCCTGAATTTTGGTTTAATATGTACAATACGGTTGCTACCATGGATAGCCGTAATTATTTAGGCCGCTTTGCACTGAACGCCAAGTTAACCAGCTGGGCTAATTTCACTGTGGAGGGTAACATGAATAACAACTATGACAAATACGAAAACAAAGCGTTAGGGCATTTTTCGGATTTTAAAGGCGGTTCATATACGTTAAATCAATCCAAGAAAGAAAGTAGCTTCATGAAAGCACTTCTCTCCTTCAACAATATATCCATCGTCAAAGACCTCACTTTTAGTGGATTCATGGGTGGAGAAATGTATAAATCGGAGAGTTCCTTTACTCAAGGAACAACCTCCGGCGGCTTAATGGTACCTGGAAACTATTTCATTAGCAATTCTATCAATTCACCTCTTGTTACCGGCGGTATTAATTACAACAAGCATATCAACTCCGTTTATGCAAGTGCCGATTTCGACTATAAAGGACAGTTATATCTCGCCACCACATGGCGTGGAGACTGGTCGTCAGCGCTTACTTATAAAGACGGCACCGGAAACAATTTTTACAATTACCCGTCGGCAAGTCTTTCCTGGATCGCCTCAGAGACTTTTAAGCTTCCTCATGCGATAACATTTGCGAAAGTACGGACCAATATAGCTGCTCTTGGTAAAGACACCGATCCGTTTGTTATCAATCCCGGATATCGTTTTGCCGGCAAAGCCATCGGCTTACCTGGTGAGCCTACCCGCGCCGAATTCAGTTCTACCACCACCCTATCATCTCGGCTGAAACCAGAACGCAAGATTTCTAAAGAAGTAGGTTTGGAAATGAGGTTCCTAAAAAATCGTTTTGGATTTGATGTAACGCTCTATCAAGACAATACCTACGATCAGATTATTGATATATCTACCCCCGTGGAGAGCGGTATTGGAGGTGTAAAAATCAATGCCGGAAACATCCAGAACAAAGGTATTGAACTGTCTTTTGATGGATCCCCAATTAGTACCAAAAACTTCAACTGGAACAGCCGCGTCACCTTTTCCAGAAACAAAAACCTGATTGTCTCGCTCGCCGACGGACGAACCGACTTTTCATTAGGTAGTGGGGCCTTCGATGCTAGTTCGTGGGCTGTAGTGGGTAAATCGTATGGAACCATCCGTTCCACAACCCAATCGTTAAAGTATGTGGATGAAGGTAATCCTTCCAGCGTTAAGAACGGGATGACCGTATTGGCGTGGAGAAACGACGCTCGCGCAGCATTTCCTCAGCGCAGCAACAAATACCAAGATATAGGCGATATCAATGCCAAATTCAGGGCAGGTTTTTCTAACGACTTCTCCTACAAAAGCTGGTCATTGAATGTATTATTTGATGCCAAAATTGGTGGTGATATGGCTATGTCTTCTATTCGTTCGGGCACACATACCGGCGTTTTGCCCAATACCTTGTTCGGTCGTGATGCAGATCATGGTGGAATTACCTGGACAAGCAAGTTCGATGGTATTACCTATGATGACGGGATGATTATAGATGGAGTATTTGCCAAAGGGCAAAAAGTTTCGCAACCCAATGGAACCAGTGCCGACGTTGGCGGAATGACATTTAAAGAAGCTTACGAAGCCGGACTGGTAGAACCGACGCATGCACCCCAGTTCTACTACCGCTATGCCTCCTCATCTACCGGAGTATCCGATTTCTGGATTCGGAAAAGCAGTTGGATCGCTTTACGACAAGTAATGCTCACCTATAACCTGCCAAAAGGTGTAGCCGAAAAGATGAAGGTAAATGGGTTATCCATCAGCCTGATTGGACGAGACCTTGGCTATTTGTATAACTCTCTTCCATACGATTTAAATCCGGCATCCTTAAACTCTAATCTTACCTCAGCAGTAGGGGAAGAGGGATTTTTACCTATGATCCGATCATTTGGTGGTTCTATCAAGATCCGATTGTAAACAGTAAGGATTGTCATACACCTAAAACGAACAGCGATGAAACGGAACTTTTTATATAGCATTATAATTGCACTTACCTGCCTTTTTACCGGCTCTTGTACCAAAGATTTTGAAACCATCAACGTAAACCCCAATGTGGTGAGCGATGTGGATGTAAGACTTCTATTCACCACCTCCTTGGTTCCCATGCAAACATCCCGTGGTGGAGAATATTGGAATGAAGGATTTACACATTTCCTTTCGGCCTGTCAATTGGTTACCGGCCAGAGCTATGCCGTGGCCACCACAGCCGTCAACGGACGCTATCGGTTATTTTATACCAGTGTTCTTCCCAACCTCGTGGAAATCCGTCGCCTTGTTGCACTTAAAGCGGATAAAGAACGATATGCGCAAATCAGTGCCATTACTTATATACCACAAGTCATGATGGCTCTCAAAGTAAGTGATATGAATGGGTCTATACCCTATACTGAGGCAAACCAGGGACGAGATGCAGCCAAATACAATCCCAAATACGATAGTCAGGAGAGTTTGTATAACACCTGGCTACAAGAATTGACAGAGGCCATATCGACTCTCGAGAAGCCACTTACAGACCAGGTTGGATACGGCACCAATGATGTGTTTTTTGGCGGGGATGTTACAAAATGGATTAAACTTGCCAATGCTCTAAAACTAAGGATCGCGGCCAGATACCAGAACCAAAACCCGACAAAAGCCGCACAAATCTTTAAAGAAGTAATGGCCGACCCGGTAGGTACATTGAGCTCCGTGGCCGACCAGCTGGTACATAAAAACCCAACTTATTATCCTTTCGGAATCGATGGCTATAATATCGATATATACAGTCGGCACTTTGCCGTAGGCACGGCGGTCGAGTTTTTAAAATCCTCTAAGGATCCTCGTTTGGGAATATATTACGACAAAAACTCATTAACAGGAAGTTTCAAAGATACCCTTGCCAAATATAACAAAGTACTTCCTTCCTGGATTAACCCCAACGACCCCGACATTATGTATCAGGGCGGACCGGCGGACTTTCAGTCCAACCCACCTGTGAGTACTTATTTTGTAAATCCGCTCAATGCAGGCGGTTCCAATCGTTATCAGCTGATATCCACCGTCAATCGTAAATTTTTTGCCCCAACCGTTGACCGGGGAAGTGGTACAGTAATAGATGTGCTATTCTCCTACGCCGAAGTGTGTTTACAAATTGCCGAATTTATCCAAAAAGGATATGGCACAGGCGTAAATACCAAAGGCACTGCCGCAGAATGGTATAACAAAGGAGTTACTGCATCCGTGGCAACCATGAACGAAATCGCTATTTCTGCGGGGTCAACCTCTCATGTAAATCTGGATGTACGCATACAAACGCTTCTGGATAACCCTAAGGTGAAATTTGACGGCAAAAATGATCTGGAAAAGATCTATATTCAATCATTACTCAATTTTTACCGAGAGCCCAACGAAGCCTTTACGCTAGCAAGACGCACCGGTTACCCCAAATTCAATTCAACTTTACTGGCACGTGAAACTGTTAACGACGTATTACCCCGGAGATGGTGGACAACAGATCCTGGCCAGGTAAACCACGACAATTGGAGTGCGGCCATGACCGAGCAAGGCTTCACCCCAAACGATTTCACCATCGCCAAATTGAACGCAGAAAGAATCTGGTTTGACAAGAATTCACCGGATTATGGAAAGGGAAATTGATTAAATCGTAAGACCAGGGCTTCGTCAGGGAGTATTTTGACCGATGCCCTGGTCTTATTATCGCATGTTAGATTAAAGTTTTGTGATTAAACCTATACTCAAATTATAATGTCGGGACGTAGACGATTTTTACAGCAATTTGGTGCAACCGCTGGGGCATTCTCAGTTCATAGTTTATTTAATCAGTTGCATGCCTCCGAAATTTCCTCTGCCAATCATTTGGTTCGAGATATGTCGGCCACCAAAGTGGCTGCTCAGGAGGATTATTGGAGTGTAATTCAACAGGCATATACTGTAAATCCCAATATTATCAACCTGAACAATGGGGGCGTTAGTCCATCACCCCGGGTGGTTCAGGAAGCGGTAGACCGATACAATAAACTGGCCAACGAGGGCCCATCCTATTTCATGTGGGAAGTTCTGGATCAAGGAAGAGAACCACTCCGTGAAAAATTAGCGGAATTGGCGGGTTGTAATAAGGAAGAAATTGTCATTAATCGCAATGCCACAGAATCCTTAAATACCATCATATTTGGTTTGGATCTCAAAACCGGCGATGAGGTGATCGGCTGCAAGCTGGACTATCCTAATCATATGAATGCATGGAGACAACGTGCCTTGCGTGACGGAATCGTATACAAACAATTAAGTTTCAATTTCCCGATTGAAAACGACGAAGAGATTGTGGCGGCCTACGAAAAGGCAATTACTCCTAAAACCAAGGTAATCCACATCACCCATGTCATCAATTGGGTTGGGCAAATTATGCCGGTAAAAAAAATCAGTGCTATGGGGCATAAACATGGCCTCCAGGTAGTATGCGACGGCGCCCATTCCTTTGGTCTGCTTGATTTTAAAATTCCCGACTTAGGCTGTGATTATTTTGCAACCTCCTTACATAAGTTTTTGAGTGCACCTATTGGCAGCGG
This sequence comes from uncultured Dyadobacter sp., assembly GCA_937880795.1. GTDB lineage: Bacteria > Bacteroidota > Bacteroidia > Cytophagales > Spirosomataceae > Dyadobacter. The sequence continues at coordinate 31,183 of CALGRQ010000507.1, forward strand.
CATGATGTGGATCAAACAAGAGCATATATCTAAAATATGGCCTCTTCTGGGCAATGGCGACCCGCGCAGCACCAACATTCGTAAGTTTGAAACGTTAGGAACCCGTAGTTTTCCTATTGAACAAGGTATTGGTGAAGCCATCAACTTTCAGTTGGCTATAGGGAGCAAAAGAAAGGAAGAACGTGTAAGATATCTAAAAAACTATTGGGCTGAGCAAGTGATCAACACTCCCAAAGTATCGATCAAAACCTCTTTAAAGGCGCCCTATTCCTGCGCTATATGTGGAGTCCAGATCGAAGGTATGTCGCCTGCGGATTTGGGGCGAACGCTATTTTCAAAATACAAAATCCATACGGTAGCAATCGAATATGAAAGTGTAAAATGCGTACGTGTAACACCTCATGTATACACCCGTCTGCCCGAACTTGATAAATTCGCAAGAGCCATTAAAGAAATAGCTGCCACAGTGAAATAAAAATCTTTAATCATATAGGATTCTATTGCCCTATCGAGCAAAAAGAGCTGCTTCGTCCGAAACAGCTCTTTTTACATTTATATAGGCAAATTCCTATTCTACCTCAGCGTACGCCTCAACAGGTATACAAGAGCAGATCAAATTACGATCTCCAAATGCGCTGTCTATACGGCTTACACTTGGCCAGAATTTATTGAAACGCAAATGCGGCAATGGGAAAACAGCCTTTTCACGGCTATATGA
>CALGRQ010000508.1 GCA_937880795.1 uncultured Dyadobacter sp.
AATAGTACCGGCAACCAACTTGCTTCCGTATCAATTTCCGCATCCTTGGTCGATTATACGTCCCTTGGAACCGTGGCAAGCAATATTTCTTCTATTACCGCTTTTGCTAATACCGTAATCGGCGTCGGTCCATCAGGTACGCTTGCAAACATCACGCTGAACGGCACGCATACAGCGGTGCTTTGGTATGTGGACGAAGCGATGAAAACTAACCCGAATAAATTATCCCGAGTTGTGCAGATGGCAGGTTTCTATTGTATGGGTGATGATGGTGTGCTTTATAAACGAAGTACGTCACCATCGGTACATTGGCAACGATTCAATACCGGAATTAATGAACGCATCAATGATCTGGCCTTGTATTACAGTACGGTGTGTGCCGTTGGTTCCAATGGATTGGTGACAACTGGAAGTTTTTCGGGAAATACGTATAACTGGCAACCGGCAACGACAGTGAATGGTACACCAATCAGCACGTTGCTTGGCGGCGCGGAATTGTATAAGCAATCCAGTGATTTTGGAATATTCTATGCGGTGGGTCAAAACGGTAAAATCGTTTACAACCCAGCCATGAATACACAAACCTATAACATATATACGACAGCATCACAAAAGACGCTCTATGATGTAATTCCAAGTGGCAGTGCTGTGTTAATTGCCGGAGCTGACAGTTACATGGAAAAACGTGCAGGAATCAATAGTGTTGTGGTGAAAGAAATACTTCCGCCACCGATTATTGACCTACATTTCAGCAATGCGACGACCGGAACGTACCTTGCCACTGATTTTGTGATTCGTAGGACGACGGCAGGCGCCTCTGGTTGGCAATTGGTCTACCCGAATACCCCACAAGCGCCTACTAATACTTACCGAAAAGTTTGGACAAAGAGCGCAACGGCAAGTTACGTTTTCGGGGATAATACGCAATACCTGATTGATGGTTCAGGAGTAGCATCACCGGTTACCATTTCCGGTTCAACGCTTGATAACGTTAAAGCGCTTGGGCATGGAAGTGATGCGAACCTATTGCATATCATAAACGGCACAAATGTTATAAAATTAAACATCAACACGCATGTCGCTGCGACACCGGTGGCATTAGGTTCGTCATTGGCAAATGCCATCCATGTATTCCGGAATGGAAGTTATCTGGTTGTTGGAGAAAGTGGCTTATACAGGCATTTTAGCGCAGCGGATGTCACCTTGGACACGAACCCAAGTGAACTTGCAGGTTATAACTTCAATGCTATTGCCTTCACAGATAACATTAACGGAACGCTGGTTGGAGACAATGGAGCATATTTCACGACATCCAATCCGAGTATCGATCCGCAAGGTTACCTGACAACAGTGGATTGGGGCCAAAAAACGGTGATCAATACAAACGATCCACTGGGTGCAACGGATGTGGATATTTACACCATTGCCTTTGCCAATCCAACAAGTGGCATATTCGGAGGAACCTACAACGCTGGTGGGCAATATACCCACGCGTATGTGCGCAAGGTGTTTGACGCAAATGCGAGGTATTCAGCCCGTTTCTTTTATGACAAGTTGGGCCGTTTGGTAATCAGCCAGAATGCTCGGCAATACAATGGGGCAGAACGTAAATTCAGTTACACGCGATACGACAACCTGGGTAGAATCATTGAGAAAGGAGAAAAAACCGAGAACGGTGGGGTAAGCCCAAGATTTGCGACGGTGTTTGGTACAACGGTTTCCAATTATTTCAATCCTTCGGTGATCGACGACGCCCAATTGCAGGCATGGATTGAGGCACCGGGTGAACGTAAGGAAGTGACTTACACGTACTACGATCACAATCATATTGCCGGTCTTCCTTCAGAGTTGGATACCGATTACTCCACGCAAAATAAACGCGTGATACATGTGACCTACGAGGATTTGTACGATGGAGACGATCAAACGTATGACCATGGAACGCACTACCGTTATGATATCCACGGTAACGTGAAAACCTTGGTGCAGGACAACAAGAAAATGGCGGAAAGTTATCCAAGTATTGCCGCACAACGCTTCAAGCGCATTGATTATGCCTACGACTTGGTAAGTGGGAACGTTCATCGCATGAGTGTCCAAGACGGACAGGTTGACCAATATCACCATGCCTTCACATACGATGCCGACAACCGCATCACGCAAGTGTACACCAATACAACAACGCCTTTGGTCGGTTTATCAGCACCAGCAAAGGATCTGGAAAACGAAATGGCGCATAATACCGACTGGCAAAGCGATGCCCGTTATTATTATTATGATCATGGCCCGTTGGCGCGTGTCGAAATCGGGGAAAACAACCTGCAAGGTGTTGACTATTATTACACGCTTCAAGGATGGCTTAAAGGTGTAAACTCATCGGTACTTGATAAAACAAAAGATCCGGGGAAAGATGGAAATCAGGCAGGTATCAATGCGACGTTTGCTAAGGATGTATTCGGATTCGGTATGCAGTATTACGCAGGTGACTATACAGCCATTAACACAACAGGTCATCAGGCGCAGGCAACGGTCAATACCGGCAGTCATGCAGCATCGAGCAGTCATGACTTGTACAACGGAAACATCCGATACATGCAGGCGGCTATTACCGATCCCGACAGCCGGGAGGCAATGCCGATGCTGACTGCCTACAAATATGATCAGCTCAATAGGTTGTTGCAAAGCAGAAGTTATGAAAATGGTTTGTCTGCGAATGTTTGGAACCCGTCAAGTTACAACCAAGAATACTTTAATGCGTTCTCCTTTGATGCAAATGGTAATATCCGGACGCAGGAGCGCCATAAACGTGACGGGACGAAAATCGAGGACTTGACCTATCGTTACCAAACCAACGGTACGAACCTGATCCGGAATCGACTTTATCATGTTAATGACTCGATCGGTGCGTTGGTTGATGATACCGACATAGACGATATGGGGACATTCACCAATAATCCGCTTTTGATCAATACGGATAATAATTATGCCTACGACGAAGAAGGACGATTGATCAAAGATGTTCAGGAAGAAATCGAGTTGATCATCTGGCGAATGGATGGAAAGGTTAAAGAAATCCAAAGACCGGCTACGAGTTCCAAAAAGAGTGTTATATTTGACTATGACGCACTTGGCAACCGCATAGCCAAACACGTGCTCAACCCGCAAACCGACATGCTTGAAAAGTCAACATATTACATCCTTGATGCACAGGGCCAACAACTGAGCATGTATGAACATACCGTTGACAGCAGTACGGTGAAATACCAATTGGCGGAACGTAACATCCTTGGAAGTTCGCGCCTGGGTACGATAACTGATACGGTGGATATGTACAACCCTGCGCCGTTACCAAGTTACGGTGTTCTCGGTAACCGTCTGTATGAGTTGGGTAATCACCTGGACAATGTTTTAACGGTGATAAGTGATAAACTTTTACCGTTGGATGATGACCTCGATGAAGAGGTGGATGGTTACCAGATTTCGCTTGCCATGGTTGCTGATTACTCCGCATTTGGTGCACACCTCGACGGACGAACAAGCAACGGCGATCAGTATCGCTACAAATTCATGGGTTACGAAGGCGATGCGGAATTTAAAGGGCCGGAAAACAGCTATACAACCGAGTTCAGGCAATACGATCCGCGTCTTGGAAGATGGTTAAGTGTCGATCCATTGGAAGAGCAATTTCCAGCTTGGTCACCATACGTGGCATTCAATAACAATGCGGTACGATATATAGACCCGGACGGGCGCGCTTCTGAAGACCAAGTAAAAGGTGGAGGCCCTGTTGACTTAGGTATTGGTCTTGGACTTGGTGATGGCACTAATACCGATGCAGCCTCAGACGGACTTCGACCAAAACGAAAGCCAATGAAATCAATAAATTTCGGTTTATTTACCATTTCGAAAAGGGAAGCTGGTATTGGTGGTAAGCTAGGCGCAGATAAACGAGGATTAGAATTTGACTGGAATTTGACATTTGCAAGAGTGGAGGCGCCGGATAAAGTGAAGTGGAAAACTCAACGATTTGCTATTAATAATATGTCATTTGCTGGTGTTCAGTTTTTACCCAATACTGGCCGCTATGCAAATGTTACCGTCGGAAGTGCAACAAACGCATCAGGTAATTCCGTGAATAATCAGATTTCAAATCTGAGAGCTAACGAATCAGTTATCCTTTCAGTAAGACTCAAAACCAAGCGTAATGACCATGGTGGTGATAGCTTCTATACATTTAATCTAGGTGGTCGAACACTGAATCATCAGAATAATAATAGGAGGTCAGTAATTGATCCTTCGACTGTTACTCCAAATTCAGTATTATCAGGAGCACTTGTTCGGCAAACTCCGCATAGTGATGGAACTTACGATATGTGTGACGGGTACAAATTAGTCGTCCGTCTGCAATACAAGGTTACAAGACCACGTACAAAACTGAGAATAGTGAAAAAAGCACCAAAATAAAAGTATGTAATAATGAAAATGTTTTTTTTCCTTTTACCTTTTTTATTGATTCTTCCGTCTGTCAAGGCACAGACGGAGGATTCAATATCCTTTGATTTTTTTGATTCGAACAAAAAACTTTTTGTAATTGGTGAGTTTCACTTTGAAAACGACGGCCATCTGCAATTAGCATTAGTAGACTATATTAAAAGCAACACTTCAATTGATGCATTTATTTTTGAGGTTTCGCCTGAAGTAGGAAAAATATTTAACGATTATGTTCTCCATGGGAATAGGGAAAATGATTTGCTGGTAATTCTTTCAATGTATGAAAAGGAAGTTACCTGCAAACTTAAATTAATCCTTGATCACATTAAAAAACATAACCTCGCTAACCCGCAAAAAATCCAAGTAAAAGGTGTTGATATGTATAATTACTACAAGTTTAGTCGTCAAATGACTGGTTTGAGAATTATTTTCCCAGAGCTCAAAACCCTTAATTTACCAGTCGCTAAAAATAATATCGCGAACGAAAAAGTTAAGAACTATTCCTACGGTAAAACCGTTTACGAGATTAACAATTTAATAAAAGAGCTAAGCGGACACCCCGAGCAATATCGACAATGTTTGGGGAATCGACTGGAAACTTATAAAGAACATTTGGATCAACTTAAAATATATTACGCAAACAATCATCCAAGACAATGGAGAATACTTGATTCTATTCGCGAAAATATCCTGTCTGAGAACCTGATTCATATAATCGATTCAAATAAGGTCAGCCTAATGATCTGCGGTGCAAACCACGCATTATATAAGTCAAATGATGATTTCATTTACGGCTACCCATACACATCGATGGTTGCGAATGCCAAGCAAAAATATCCGGATGAAATCTATTCGATTATTTTACAGTACTATAACCAGAAGAATTATAAAAAAGTATGGCAACTTCACCTCTTAAATGAGCCATTTAACACGTATTTTGAAAATAATCCATCAGATTATGTAATTTTTACTGAGGAGGAAATTGATCATCATCCAGCCGCAAAGGAGCGTTGCGACATGGTAATTTTAAAAAACACTTCAAAAAAATGAAGCTGTGGATTACGATACTGCTACTATATCAGTTTACAACCTTTTCTCAGGATGCTGATAGGCTAAGCTTCGACTTTTTTGATCCGAATATTAAGCTTTATGTAATTGGTGAATCCCATTTCGAGGATGATGGAGACTTGCAGGTCGCTTTGTTTGATTATATAACGAAAAATGGTAAAGTAAATGCCTTTTTAACTGAGCTTTCTGTCGAGGTTGGTGCATTATTCAATGACTACGTGCTTACAGGAAAACGTGAGTCTGATGTTAATAAAATTTACTCGCTTTTAGATCCAAAAGTTTCAACTAAAATCCAAATGATTCTTGAGTTTTTAAAGGATTACAACCTTTCCCACGAGCAGAAAATTAATGTTGTAGGATTAGATAGGTATCATTTTTTTAAGCTTAAAAGGCAGATCAAGGGTTTAAATACAATTTTTCCGGAAACTGAAAAAATCAATCTGCCTTTAGTCCGCAAATATGTAGTACAGGAGGAAGTAAGGAACCTTAATAGAAAGAAAAGTGCGGCTCTAATTAAAAGCTTAATCCAGGAGGTGGAACAACATCAACAGGAGTATAGCCTGCAAATGGGTGACCGTCTACTTTCCTACACCAATTACTTAAAGGATCTTGAGTTTCATTACGTCAATAATAATATTTATAACTACAAAAAAGTTGACTCAATAAGGGAAACATTTTTGACTAACAATCTGCTAAAGGCAATGGACGCGCACCAAGTATGTTTTATGATATGCGGTGCGGACCATGCTATTATAAAAAGGGATGACAACTTCTCGAAGGGTTATCCTTTTACTTCCATGACCGCAATAGCCAATGAGAAATATCCTAGTCAGGTCTTTTCAATTATTATGCATTACAATGACAAAAAATCAAAGAAGTTTGATTTTTATTACAACCTTTTAAATAAACCAATTTCCGAATTTGTAAAAGATAATTCAGTCAAATATGTTGCAATAGATCAAAATCAAATTCAGAACCATCCTGATGCAAAAGTTAGAAGTAGCATGATTATTATTATGAATAAGTTGTATAAACCTAAGAGTAAACAATCTGATCGTTGATTCCAAATTTAGCATATAAATCATTTAAAAGATGAAATACGGATTTTGCTTTTTGATTCTGGCACTTTAAAATTTTAAAATCATGAAAACAATTATTTTATCATTTTCACTATTTTTTCTCTGCTGTTCCCCGTCAGCACAGCATAATATAAAAAAAAATATGGAAGAACTAACAGAAGAAGAAATTCTCAAAACATTTGATAGTTCCCTTAGTGGCACATATTCCGATTTCATTAACCTTAATCATGGATACTTTGAATTGGCAAATTCCCGGTTAAGTTTGTTTAAGGATGGAGAACAGTGGGCGATGGTTTTTGAAAAAATCGGATATAATTATCGATCGGGTGCACCTGTCGGCATGGAAATCTATTTCTTTGGAAATTGTTTGAGGGACTTGGACGTTTTTAACGGCCAAGAAAGTAATTATGATTATTTGGGAGTACCAAATAACATTGACGAAGTATTGGAGGCTAATGGCAATAAGATCATCATTAGGGACTCAGCGGTCATAATTCCGACAGATTTGTCGGCTTACAAGAAATATGGTATTGAATGGGATTTTGATGGAAAAAACTATCCCGGAGCGGTGCTCAAATGGTTGGCAGAAGAGCATCCAGATCTCACGCGGGCAACTGACAAAGAGGTCATGCGTTGCATTCCTAAAAATCTAAAAAAGATTATGGTACTGGATGAATGGTACAATGAGCCTTATAGTAAATCTGAAGTGACAACCAAACCGAGCAATCAGAAGACCTTTCAGATGCTGGCTAAAGTATTGGTTACCGGCGATACAACATTGTACAAACCAGTCCGTGAGCCGAATACCCATTGGAGTTTTTATCCGGAATCTGGTGGTTTATAAATATGAAGATAGGTTCGCCTTTATCAGCGCGCACCATCATCAAGACATTTAGGTGGTTATTTAAGTTAAATGGTTAGATAAAGGGCTTTGGGGATCATCCAAAGCCCTTTTTTTTGTGTCCTACGTTTTGGACTCTCCTGCTTTGGAAACCGCGAGGCTTTTCAGCTTTTCATTGAGTTCCGTCAGGGTGGCCTTGTCCAGGCACTCGTCCGCAATTTTGCGGAGTTCTTCGAGCGCTTCGCTTGGGACGTTGGCCAGGATGCCGTTTTCTTTTTCGGAACCTTTTACGCCCAATCCGCGATCAATCACGCTACTTAGGATCAACACATTTTTTCTGGAAATCCGCAGGTCGATTTTAACCGTGTCCCCCATGCCAGGTATCGACAAAATCGTGTCGTACACCATGGCAAACTCACTTGCTGTCATCATACACTTAACAATTAAATTAAACAATAAACTACACTGCAAAGGTCTGGAATCGAGCTGGTTTTTTCCCAGCACTAATAGTTCGTGCATGGGTAAATGCAAAAATGACGATTTAACTTTGTAAACGAAGCTGGGTTGTTTAGCACCTGTTGGCTGAAAATCGTTAGGCTGTTTTAGGTGAGTCACTTAGGACAGTACTCAGTTTCCCGGGCTACCGGAAACGGCAAGATGTTAATTTGTTAACACAAATTGATCTTGCTCCCCCAAAAACTCGGAGCTCGTGGGGGGAGTGATTGCCGTAATATGTTTGTGTTGGCTGACACCTTGGTGTTGGCGTTTTAGGTGATTTTGGAGTGATTGTGAACGTGAAAAGGATAAGTGATGGAAGAGAAAAAGCGATCAAACAGAACCCGGGTGGTGGGTACCCGGCTGACTGAAACGGAATTTAAAACCATTGAAAGTGCTTGGATGAAAAGCACCTCGCTGAAGCTCAGCGACTACCTGCGGAGAGTGATTTTTAACCGCCCGGTTGTGAAGACCTACCGCAACAAATCCATGGATGATTTCATGCATGAAATGGCGTTGCTCCGGGCTGAATTAAACCGGATTGGGGTGAACTATAATCAATCGGTGAAGAAGCTTCATACGCTTCGAAGTTTGCCTGAATTCAAACGGTGGATGCTGACCAATGAGGTGGAAAAAAGGACGCTTGCCAACAAGATTGACGAGATCAAAAGTCACATTGCAAAATTCGCGGAATCATGGTTGCAGTCATAAAGTCGGGGTACTCAATTCACCGGATTGTCAACTACAATGAGAACAAGGTGAAACAGGGTGTTGCGGGGTGCATCGGTGCGGGAAATTACCCGCTTGATCCTACGCAAATGAATATGACCATGAGGCTCAATGGGCTGTTAAAAAACACCGAACTCAACCAGACTTCGGAGCGGAACAGTATCCATATCTCCCTAAATTTTTCTCCTTCGGAAAATGAGCTGACCGATGAAAAAATGATGGAAATTGCCACAGCTTATATGCAGAAAATCGGGTTCGGTGCACAACCTTATCTCGTGTATAGACATCACGACGCAGGGCATCCGCACATCCATATCGCGACAACACAAATCAGGGCGGATGGTACAGCGATCCCAACGTATCTGATCGGTAAAAACAAATCGGAACCGGCCCGCAAAGCCATCGAGAAAACATTCGGATTGGTGACGGCGGAAGCCGAGGGCAACACCCTTGATTACCGACCGCAGCCGGTATCCGTTGGCCAGGTTGCGTAC
>CALGRQ010000509.1 GCA_937880795.1 uncultured Dyadobacter sp.
TTTTAAACAGAACCGTATCCAAATGGAATTCGGAAGTGTGATCGCTGTTGTTTGTAAATAATGATAGGATCTGTATTCTGGTGACGTTTTGGAGAAGGGCCTTCTATATGAGGCTGAAATGCATACCTTAATCTTTAAAACATATATGCTTAAGAATACTCCTAAAAGCATTCCTAAGCATATTGGTAAGCGGAGGCATTTACGTATTTAATTACGTTGATTAATATACGCCAGTGTTGTGTTGAAGCGGGTTTTTACTTATTCAAGTCCGATGTTTGACTTTGGGATAAGTGAACTTCCTTTAATCTACTTTGAGGACAATTACACCATGGCGAGGAAGTGTAAATTGCCGATTTTTGGAGGATGAGCCTATATTTTTATGTTGCCATAAATCCCGGAGCAGGCTGTTTTTACGGATGCCTAAGTTCGTGAGGTCGTAGTTAAAAACAGTCTCCTTGTCTTTTCGGTTAAGTATTGCTATGGCTTTGGATTTGCTGTTTTTGCCACCCAATGGTTTTACCCAAATTTCAATTTCATTCTGGGCATAAACTCTGGTAGCTTGCTTGTAACCCTTGTCCTGATTAAGCGCAATGAGTTCTTCGTTGGTCAAAATGGAGAGAGTCTCCTTGCTAATGGATCTTAAATCATTACCGGCAAGAAGTGGTGAATTCATCATGCACCACATCGAAAAATGGCTCTTATCTTCCTCGTGAGTCATACCTCTTCCAACCTGAAGCATATCCATATCGTTATAATGCCCTGGAGAACTGTATGGGGCAAGATCGCGATTGAGATCAATGATGCTAAGGATATTTGAAAATTCAGGAATTATATCCTGTGCTATCCGCCAGGAGTCGGCTTTTTTAATGGCCCAGGTACCTGGAAATTTCCACAAGCAAATATTGAATACTATATTACTATCCAATGCCTTAACAGCCTCAATAAGTTTGGTATACTCAAACTCGGGATTTAATTGCTGTTGTTTCCCTCCGCACCAATCAACCTTGATAAAGTTAAATTTCCATTGCTTAAAGAAAAGATCAAGATCATTTTCAATATGTCCATAAATTCCCACACCTATACCATGTATATCCTTATCCCAAATGGAGCCACAGGTGTTTTTGCCAGCATCCGTATAAATTCCGGCCTTTAGACCTTTATTATGTATGTAGTCGGTTAATGCGCGCATGCCTGACGGAAACTTGTCAGCATGCAAGTACAGGTTCCCCGATGAATCTCTACCACCTAAATATCCGTCGTCAATATTGATAAATTGATAACCCACTTTCGTCATTCCGGTAGAGATCATGGCATCCGTTTGTTCTCTTATGAGTTGTTCATTGATATTGACCCTGAAACTATTCCAGCTACTCCAACCCATAATGGGTGGGCGTGCAGTTTGTGAACGGACGGAAGTTATACATACCCCGGACATAAGTAGGCTGAGAAATATAATTTTCCTAAATGGTCTGATGATATGCGTCATGTTAAAAATTGGGTTATGAGGGGAGGGGATTTTAGTTTGGTGTGTATAGTGTAAACTCAAATTGTCTATTTTTCAATGTATAATTACCTGCTAGTAACGAGACAAAACTCATTAATATAAACAATAAATATGGGAGCATTTTGGCTTCATTTACGGGTACGATCTTCCGCTTTTGGCTCTAAATTGTTCGTTTTAAATGTATCCTAGGCATATATTGAGGCTTCGGTATACAATTTTCCAGAATTGCCGACAAATTAGTAGCTGGTGAATGTATTTGTGGTATATTTTTAAATACTATTAAATCGCAAACCTGAGTAGTCTTCGCTTATGGAAGTATTAGTTGATTTGGAACGGATGTTCCGGCGGTAGGGTAAATCTTTTGTTGATTAGAAAACCAATGAGTAAATTATCATTCATCGCCATTTCTAAAAGTAGCATATACAAAGGGAAAGCAGTATTACCTTTAAAGTAAGTTTGGTGTGATAAGCCTATTATACATTTTTTTGTGTAGCCAACCTTTGGTAGTCGCAAACGAAAAAAAGGCATCCAATGAATATTCATTGGATGCCTTTTTGATGTGATTCCGTTGTGATTCGAACACAAGACCTACTGCTTAGAAGGCAGTTGCTCTATCCAGCTGAGCTACGGAACCCTTTAAAAAAATAGGCAGCTAGCTGTTTGCAGTTAACCTGCTTACGGCATTACTACCTATTTCATTGTCGGGGAGACAGGATTCGAACCTGCGACCCTCTGGTCCCAAACCAGATGCGCTACCGGGCTGCGCCACTCCCCGAAACCTTTTGCCAAATTTTTGATTTTCCGTTTGAAAATCAAATTTACTTTTCAGTAACCTATGTAGAGGAAGCGGGATTCGAACCCGCGGTACCCTTGCGAGTACGGCAGTTTAGCAAACTACTGGTTTCAGCCACTCACCCATCCCTCCTTCTTCTTCGTTCTTTCTGGGTGCAAATATAGGAGGTTCGCCATTACAATACCAAACATTTCGATAAAAAAACTTTATCAGAAGCCATAAAAGGCGTATTTTTGAGAAATCTTAAAATTACAAAACGTTCAGTATGAACTGGAATTACCCCTTTGGGAGCACAGAATATTTTTTTATTTTTTTTTTCGTTCTTGTATACGTTACCTACATAATCCGGACAATTCGCATTGCCCGGCAACTCAATACCACTGCACGTACGATTATTATTAAGCTTTTTTTGCGCAGTCTGGCTCTCGCTTTACTCATCATTAGTTTGGTGGGCCCATCATTTGGTGAAGTAGAGAGAGCCATATCGGCCAAGGGAAAAGATATATATATATTGGTAGACTTGTCCAAATCGATGGATGCATCTGATGTTAATCCATCCAGACTAGAAAAGGTCAAATTTGAAATCAATCATTTTATACAAAATCAAAAGGCCAATAAGATCGGAATTATTGTATTCGCTAATGACGCGTTTGTGCAAGTTCCCCTCACTTATGACATGGCGGCACTCAATCTTTTTGTTCAATCATTGCAGACAGATTTACTTCCAACAAATGGTACAAATATTTGTTCGGCTACTGAACTTGCATTCAATAAACTTATGAGCGGTACCGATCCAACCAGTCGGTCTAAAATGATGTTGATTTTTACAGATGGAGAGAATAAGGACGATTGTAGCAATACGCTTTATGGTAATTTGCGGCGTTTCGGTATACGTACATATGTGGTAGGCGTAGGCACCAAAAGTGGCATCAGTATTCGTTCCGGCGGAAAGGCCTTGGAGGATGAAAATGGGAAAATTGTGATTAGTAAATTGGATGAGCGTTTTTTGCAGACGTATGCGGGTAATACAAGAGGAAATTATTACGAGTTAAGCAATACCAAAAATGAAATCAGTGGTATGATCCATGATGTGAACAATGCTGAGGGAACGCTGGTAGACTCGCGCACAGTGACCGTTGCGAGTAACAAATACTACTATTTTCTTGGGGCAGCATTGCTTTTGCTAGTCATTGATGTTTTAATTACCATTGGAACATTTCGCCTCTGATCATCTATTTATTACTTTTGTACGCTAAATAAATGTTTTTTCATGGCTGCACTGATGCTTTACGTTTTACTTTGGTTGATGGACAATCGAAATTTCGATTCCATTACGAAGGACAACGAAAGAAAAATGGATGCCAAAAACTTTTACGACAATAAAGACTACGTTAGGGCTGCGGAATTGTACAGGCAAGTAGCTTATGGGTCTATTTTTTCTGAACCCGGCGTACGGTTAAATATGGCGCATGCTTATTTTTTGGGTGGCAAGTACCAGTTAGCCCAGCAGCAATACAGATTACTAACGAGGGTTAGTGATAAGCGGGTAGCGTCTATTGCAAACCAGCAGATTGCGCTCATAAAGGTTAACCAACAGGATACGGCTGCTGCGTTGATCAATTTAAAAGAAGCTTTACAGATTGAGCCGAACAACGATATTGCAAGGCATAATTTTATTATCTTGAAGAAGGCTTTTTCGGGTATTCAAAAAAATCCGCCAAAATCTGAAATTAAAAAGGCAGAGCAATTGGCTCAGGAGGAGAGTAAGCCGGAAAACAAGCCTACTCATAATGAGGTAGAAGAGAATGCCAAGCGGGAACAACTATTGCAAAGTCTTAAAGCGATGAATATGTCCGAAGATCAGGCCCGAGCCATACTGGATGCCATGAAATCGAACGAATCGCAATATATTTACCAACTCCGACGGAAACAGTACGCGAAAAAGTCGGATAGGAAGGACCAAATTGAGTGGTAATTTTATATAAATCCAATGAACAGTATCTCAGAAACAAAATTTCAGTTTCCAAATCAAACAGCCTTTTACAAAGGCAAGGTGCGTGATGTTTACTCTTTTGAAAAACACCTGGTAATGGTGGCCACGGACCGGATTTCTGCGTTCGATGTGATTTTACCACGTGCTATACCTTTTAAGGGGCAAGTATTGAATCAAATTGCTGCCTACTTTCTCAATGCGACTTCCGATATAGTACCTAACTGGTTGGAAGAAGTTCCAGATCCAAATGTAAGTATTGGTATACGGTGCGATGCATTTCCGGTGGAGATGGTGGTTCGGGGATACCTGGCTGGCCACGCTTGGCGCGAATATGCTGCCGGCAAACGCAGTGTATGTGGCGTATTTCTTCCCGAAGGCCTAAAGGAAAATGATAAACTTCCACAGCCTATTATTACACCCACCACGAAGGCGCACGAAGGGCATGATGAGGACATTTCACGAGAAGAAATATTAAGTAAGGGCCTGGTGAATGAGGACGATTATGAGCACCTGGAAAGATATACCTTGGCGTTATATAATAGAGGTACGGAAATGGCTGCTGATCAGGGGCTCATTTTGGTGGATACAAAGTATGAGTTTGGTAAAAAGGACGGTGTCATTTATTTGATAGACGAAATTCATACACCAGATTCGTCTCGTTACTTCTATAAGGACGTATATGCGGAGAATCAACGTTTGGGTCTTGCTCAAAAACAATTATCTAAGGAGTTTGTGAGAGAATGGTTGATTCAAAACGGCTTCCAAGGTAAGGATGGGCAAGTTGTGCCTGTCATGGATGATGATCGGGTTAAACTTATCTCGGAACGTTATATAGAGCTATATGAAAAAGTGACGGGTAAAGCCTTTCAAAAAAGTAAAGTAGAAAATCCGGTGGAGCGCATAGAAAATGCCATTAGACAAGCTGCCGAAAAGTTTTAATTGATTATTAACGAAGCGAGAAAATATTTTTGGTTTAAAATAGAATCGAAATGAACCATAAACTTGAGAAGAAAGAGCAATACGTATTTATAGATTTAGAAGAAGCGGCTTTTGCCAATACGGTACCGGCAGCTTTTGAAGAAACAGCCAAGTCATTGATGCGTGAGGGTTATCACAACCTGATTGTAAATATGCAACAGACAAAAAGTATCGATGCAGCGGGCACGGTGATTCTGAAGAAGATTAATTGGTTGTGCTCTAACGATCTGGGACTTCTTGTAATCGTTACACGCGACGACGATTTTATTGATACTTTGGAAGCCTTGAGAATCCCTGATATCAATATTTTGCCCACAAAAGAAGAGGCCATCGATGCTGTTTTTATGCATGACCTTGAAAATGAGTTTGGCGCTGGTGATGATGATTATGATGATGAGGATTATGAAGGGGTCAGCGAATCCAAGGAGCCGTAATGCGTTCTTGAATAAAGAATATTATACAAAATCTCACTTCCGAAAGGAGTGGGATTTTTTTGTTTCAGGAGGTTACTTGATTTTCGTTTTTTTGAACGTTTCGCTTGTTTTGTTATAATCCTATCAATATTTCTAGATTATTTGTAATAAAACAACCAAATATGGTCACTAGAATAAAATTTTGTCTTTCCTGTATTACACCAAATATTTTTTATGATTATCTTGCGTGGCTTTACTCTTATCATAACACAAAGGAGGTTTTGCATTTTTTTTCAAGTGCTTATTTATAAAAATTCTATATACGAATTTGTTAATTACTCTACACTCTTCGATATATGTCGCAAATGTCTGAACCAATGGTAGAAAATCAAGGACTTTATCGTCCGGAATTTGAGCATGATGCATGTGGAATAGGTTTCCGGGCTAACATCAAAGGCCGCAAGTCACACCAGATCGTAGCTGATGCTATTCACATGCTAGAACGCATGGAGCATAGAGGCGCCACGGGTTTTGATCCTAATACGGGCGATGGGGCTGGTATCTTAATTCAGATACCTCATGAATATTTTGTTGATGAGTGTCTAAAGCTCGGATTTCAATTGCCGCACGCAGGAGAATATGGAGTGGGGATGATATTCTTCCCTAATGACGAGACTGTCCGTGAGGAATGCCGTGAAATCCTGAATCGCAAAATTAAAAGATTAGGTCTGCAACTTTTGGGTTACAGAAAAGTGCCTACAATGAACGATACCTTG
>CALGRQ010000510.1 GCA_937880795.1 uncultured Dyadobacter sp.
GTAGAATAGCGGTCTCCAAAACCGTTGATGGGAGTTCGAATCTCTCCACCCGTGCAAATAGATAAAAAGCAGAAATGGAAAAATTTACTTCTTTTTTGAAGGCGTCTTGGGAAGAAATGACTCAACACGTAACATGGCCTCCTTTCAACGAGCTTCAGGCTAATACGACATTGGTGCTTGTAGGGTCTCTTATTTTTGCCTTTGTTGTAGGTATCATGGATCTCGTTTTTGAGAATGCATTAAGACTGTTTTATCAGTCTTTCTAAGGCTATTATTTTAATAGTGGCAACCCCCAGAATGATATGAGTAGTTTAAATTGGTTTGTATTAAGGGCTGTGTCCGGACAAGAGAAAAAAATCAAGTCCTATATCGAAAACGAAATATCACGGCAAAAGCTCTCTGAATTCGTTCCGCAAATTCTAATTCCTTCGGAGAAGATTTATGAAATGCGTAACGGAAAAAAAAGAGTAAGAGAGAAGAACTTTTTTCCTGGATACATTATCATTTCAGCTGATTTATCCAAGGGTGAAGTTCTTCATATTATTACCAGTATTCCAGGAGTTATCGGGTTTTTAGGAAATGCGGAAGGAAATTCCAAGGTTCCTGTTCCTTTGCGTCAATCAGAGATCAATCGAATTCTAGGACGTGTGGATGAAGCAGAGCAATTGGAAGAAGCGCCGAGCATGTCCTTTATTAAAGGAGAAACTGTGAAAGTGGTAGATGGTCCATTCAGTGGATTCATCGGGCTGGTAGAAGAAGTATTTGATGAGAAGAAAAAACTCAATGTAGTTGTAAAAATATTCGGGCGTAATACACCCGTGGAACTCAGTTACGCACAAGTAGAAAAGGATAGTTAATAGAACAACGGGCAGGTAAGCTTCCACTTGCATGTGAGCCGTTAGACGATTAATGAACCGACAAATTCCAAAACAATGGCAAAAGAAATAGGTGGATACGTCAAACTACAGGTAAAAGGTGGCTCAGCCAATCCTTCACCTCCGATTGGTCCTGCATTAGGATCGAAGGGTTTGAATATCATGGAGTTTTGTAAGCAATTCAATGGCCGTACTCAGGATAAGCCTGGTGTGGTATTGCCGGTAGTTATTACATACTATAAGGATAAGTCTTTTGACTTCGTCATTAAGACCCCCCCGGCCGCAATTTTGCTTCTGGAAGCGTCAAAAGTGAAAACGGGATCGGCTCAGCCTAACCGTGTAAAAGTAGGTTCAGTATCTTGGGATCAAGTTCGTACGATCGCCGAAACTAAGATGCCGGATTTAAACTGCTTCACAATTGATTCAGCCATGAAGATGATCGCGGGAACGGCTCGTAGTATGGGTATTACCGTAGCTGGCAAAGCCCCGTGGGAAGAAAACAACTGAGCGTTATAATAAACGCCTAAGAAACAAAGAACATGGGAAAATTGACCAAAAAGCAAAAAGAAGCTCTTTCGAAATTCGACGCAGATCAGGTTTACTCTTTGGAGGCAGCAGCGGACGTACTTAAGAAGATTTCCTATACCAAATTTGATTCATCAGTGGATATTGACGTTCGTTTGGGCGTAGATCCACGTAAAGCAGATCAAATGGTACGTGGCGTGGTAACATTGCCACATGGAACCGGAAAAGAAGTTCGTGTATTGGTTCTGTGTACTCCAGATAAGGAGGCAGAAGCGAAAGAAGCAGGAGCAGATCACGTTGGCCTTGACGAATATATTACAAAAATCGAACAAGGTTGGACAGATATCGACGTAATCATCACTATGCCATCAGTAATGGCTAAGGTGGGTAAATTAGGTAAAGTATTGGGTCCTCGCGGTCTTATGCCAAACCCTAAGTCAGGTACAGTAACACCAGATGTTGCTAAAGCTGTAAAAGAAGTAAAAGCTGGTAAGATTGACTTCAAGGTTGACAAAACCGGTATCATTCACACTAGCGTTGGTAAAGTTTCTTTCGGAACTGAGCAACTTGCACAGAACGCTGTAGAAGTGATCAATACTTTGATCCGTCTTAAGCCATCATCTGCGAAAGGTACTTACGTTAAGAGCATTCACTTGTCAAGTACGATGAGCCCGGGTGTTACTATTGATAAAAACACGATTCCAGGATTATAATATGACACGGGAAGAGAAAGCAGTAATTATTGACGAACTAAGTCAGAAATTCTCGAACACGCCATACTTTTATATTACCAGTGCTAGCGGGATGTCCGTAAGTGAGGTAAATACACTAAGAAGCCTATGCTTCGAAAAAGGTATTGAGTATCGTGTAGTTAAGAATACTCTGATTAAGAAAGCACTAGAAACATTAGATACGGATTATTCATCATTTGATGATGTTCTTAAAGGATTTTCCGGTATCATGTTTCACCCGGAGTCAGGTAAAGTTCCTGCACAATTGATAAAAGAATTCAAGAAAAAATCAGGTAGCGATAAACTTAAGTTCAAAGGGGCTTCTGTTGACTCTGCACTGTTTGTAGGTGAAAGCCAACTTGACGTTCTTGTTTCTCTGAAATCTAAGCAAGAAATGATCGGAGAAGTTATCGGATTGTTGCAATCTCCTGCCAAAAACGTTATCGGCGCTCTTCAAAGCGGTGGAAACAAATTGGCTGGAATTCTCAAAACTTTATCTGAGAAAGAAGACTAATATTAATAGCCAGGCTGAGCTCTCCGGGTTTGTAAGAAATAGAGCTTTTAAAAATCATCTTATTGTATAATCACAAAATCGAAAATAAAAATGGCAGATTTGAAAGCATTCGCGGAACAGCTTGTTAACCTAACGGTTAAAGAAGTTAACGAATTGGCTACAATTCTTAAAGACGAATATGGTATCGAACCAGCAGCTGCAGGTGCAGTTGTAGTTGCAGGTGGTGCAGCAGGTGGTGCTGACGCTCCAGCAGCAGAAGAAAAAACGTCTTTTGATGTAATTTTGAAATCAGCAGGTGCCGGTAAATTGGCAGTTGTGAAATTGGTTAAAGACCTTACAGGACTTGGCTTGAAAGAAGCTAAAGAACTAGTTGACGGTGCTCCAAAACCAGTTAAAGAAGGAGTTGCTAAAGACGAAGCTGAAGCTTTGAAAAAACAACTTGAAGAAGCTGGTGCTGAAGTTGAAGTGAAGTAATTTGCTTTGCAACAACCACATCATATAATTCTATGGAAATAGGCCTGATTTACATCAGGTCTATTTCCTGTTTATCGTATAGTCAGTTTTTTTGACCGTACAAATCAGTGTCTTTAACATTGTTTCACTGATTTTTCTTCCTCCCGAAGAGCCCGCCTGAAACACTTCTTTACTCGTAGGAAAGAAGCAAAGGGGCAGCCTTCTAATGTTCTACGAGGCATACGATTAAGGTTTTAAACCAATTAGTACGATTACGTGTTGTAGATAGCTACACCGTCTCGTTTTTCGTTCTACTAACCCAAATCAGACATAGCCTTGGCTACAATTAAAGTAACACCTAGAAAAAATTTCTCGAGGATCAATCAGATTATTGATTATCCGGATTTGTTGGGAATTCAGGTTCAGTCGTTCCGGGATTTCTTCAGTCTTGATACTTCAGTTGAAGATCGTTCCGACGAAGGATTGTACAAAGTTTTCGCTGAAAACTTTCCAATTGCCGATTCACGCGACAATTTCGTTCTTGAGTTCATTGATTACCTTCTTGAACCACCGAAATATTCTGTTGATGAATCGATTGATCGTGGATTAACCTATGCGGTTCCACTTAAAGCAAAATTACGTCTTATCTGTAACGATGCCGATCATGAAGAATTTGAAACCATTGAGCAGGAGGTTTTCTTAGGAAACATTCCTTATATGACTGAACGTGGTTCGTTTGTAATCAATGGTGCAGAACGTGTTATTGTATCTCAATTGCATCGTTCTCCAGGTGTGTTCTTCTCCATGAGCAAGCACACCAACGGTTCTAAATTGTATTCAGCACGTATTATTCCATTTAAGGGTTCATGGATTGAATTCTCTACGGATGTGAATAACGTGATGTATGCGTACATCGACCGTAAAAAGAAATTCCCGGTTACGACACTCTTGCGTGCGATCGGTTTCGGATCTGATAAAGATATCCTGGACCTTTTTGGTCTTTCGGAGGAAATCGGGGCTACACCTGCAAACTTGAAGAAAGCAGTAGGTCGTCGTTTGGCGGCGCGGGTATTACGTACCTGGACTGAGGATTTCGTTGACGAAGACACTGGTGAGGTAGTTTCTATTCAGCGTAACGAAGTGTTGCTGGAGAGAGATTCTACAATTTCTCCTGATGATATCGAGGTAATCCTTGAATCAGGTCAGAAATCAGTTATTCTTCATAAAGAGGATATGAATGTTGCGGATTATAACATCATTTATAATACGCTTCAAAAAGATAGCTCTAACTCGGACAAAGAAGCGGTAGAGCAAATTTATCGCCAGCTTCGTAATGCAGAAGCACCGGATGAACAAACGGCAAGAGATGTAATCCAAAGCTTGTTCTTCAGTGACAAACGTTATGACCTAGGTGATGTTGGTCGTTACAGAATTAACAAAAAGCTTGGTTCTGATACCAGCCTGGATGTTCGTGTACTTACTACGGGTGACATCGTTTCCATCGTGAAGTATTTGATCGGTTTGATCAATGCCAAAGCGGTTGTCGATGATATTGATCACTTGTCAAACCGTCGTGTTCGTACAGTTGGTGAGCAGCTGTATGCTCAGTTTGGTGTAGGTCTTGCGCGTATGGCGCGTACGATTAAGGAGCGTATGAACGTACGTGATAACGAAGATTTCAAGCCTGTTGACTTGATCAACGCTCGTACTTTGTCTTCTGTTATTAACTCTTTCTTCGGTACCAACCAGTTGTCACAGTTTATGGATCAAACCAATCCATTGGCTGAGATTACGCACAAAAGACGTATGTCGGCACTTGGGCCAGGTGGTCTTTCTCGTGAAAGAGCTGGTTTCGAGGTTCGAGATGTTCACTACACGCACTACGGTCGTCTGTGTACGATTGAAACGCCGGAAGGTCCGAACATTGGTTTGATTTCTTCTCTTTGCGTATTTGCGAAAGTAAATGGCATGGGCTTTATCGAAACTCCTTACCGTGTTATTGATGGCGCTGGTAAGCTGACAGATGAGCTTATTTATATGACTGCTGAGGAAGAGGATTCTAAGTACATTGCTCAGGCAAATGCATCGGTTGATGCAGAAGGAAACTTCACAGTAGAAAAAATTAAAACACGTTTCGAGGGTGACTTCCCAATGGTGGATCCTTCGCAAGCGTCATATATGGACGTAGCTGCCAACCAGATTGTTTCTGTTGCGGCATCGCTTATTCCATTCCTTGAGCATGATGATGCTAACCGTGCCCTGATGGGATCTAACATGCAGCGCCAAGGTGTTCCATTGCTTCGTCCACAAGCTCCGATCGTAGGAACGGGTCTTGAGAAACGTGTAGCTATGGACTCTCGTGCGTTAGTTGTTGCCGAAGGCGATGGTGTTATCGAGTACGTTGATGCTAAGAAAATCGTTGTTAAATATGACAGAACAGATGCTGAGCGTCTGGTTAGTTTCATTGATGACAGCGTAGCATACGACCTCGTGAAGTTCCGTCGTACCAACCAGGATACATGTCTTAACCTACAACCAATGGTTCTTAAAGGACAGAAGGTTAAGAAAGGTGAGGCATTGTGCCAAGGCTACGGTACAGAAGGAGGAGAACTTGCTTTGGGTCGTAACCTTTTGGTTGCTTTCATGCCTTGGCAAGGATATAACTTTGAGGATGCGATTGTAATCTCTGAGAAAGTGGTTCGCGATGATATCTTTACTTCTATTCACATTGAAGAATTTGAACTGGAAGTACGTGATACCAAACGTGGAGAAGAAGAACTTACTGCTGAGATTCCTAACGTAAGTGAAGAAACTGTTAAAAATCTGGATGAGAACGGTATCGTTCAGGTTGGTACTGAAGTAAAAGAAGGAGATATTCTGATTGGTAAGATTACACCAAAAGGTGAGTCGGATCCAACGCCAGAAGAAAAACTTCTTCGTGCTATATTCGGAGATAAGGCAGGTGATGTGAAAGATGCTTCTAAGAAAGCACCTCCATCTATGAAAGGTGTGGTTATTGATACCAAACTTTTCTCTCGCCCAACGAAGGAAGAGCGTGCGAAACACAAAGACGAACTTCGTTTGTTGATGAAGAAATATAGCCGTGACTTGACAGCACTTCGCGGACGTATCATTGAGAAACTGGTTGCACTAACCGATGGCAAAACCAGCCAGGGTGTGAAGCATAAATTTGGTGATGAATTGATTTCGAAAGGAATGAAGTTCAACATCAGAAATATCTCTGAAAACTTGTTCCCTGCCAATAACCCTTACCGTGACGAAAGTCAATATGCAGTTGCCGAAGAGGTTAACCTTATTGGTGATGTATTGACTTTCGTCACGGAAACAAACACTCAGGTTTCGTTGGTACTTAAAAATTACCTGAATTCTCGCAGCGAATTGATTGGCCGTTTCAAACGTGACCGTTTTGCTCTTGAGGTGGGTGATGAACTTCCTGCTGGAATTGTTAAACTGGCGAAAGTGTATATCGCTAAGAAACGTAAATTGAAAGTAGGGGATAAAATGGCGGGACGTCACGGTAATAAAGGGGTTGTTGCCCGTATTGTTCGTGATGAGGATATGCCTTTCCTTGAAGATGGAACTCCGATGAACATCGTGTTGAACCCACTAGGGGTACCTTCTCGTATGAACATTGGTCAGATCTACGAAACAATTCTTGCTTGGGCAGGTCTTAAATTAGGTCGTCGCTACGCTACGCCAATTTTCGACGGAGCTACGGAAGCCGAAGTTGCCGCAGAATTGAAAGAAGCAGGTTTACCAGAATGGGGACGTACTTATCTATACAACGGATTAACCGGAGATCGTTTTGATCAACCAGTTACTGTTGGTTTGATGTACATGATGAAACTGGGTCACCTTGTTGACGATAAGATGCACGCCCGTTCAATCGGACCGTACTCTCTTATCACACAGCAACCATTGGGTGGTAAAGCTCAGTTCGGGGGGCAGCGTTTTGGAGAAATGGAAGTGTGGGCACTTGAAGCTTTCGGTGCGTCTCACATTCTTCAAGAGATCCTTACCGTTAAGTCGGATGACGTAGTTGGCCGTGCCAAAGCTTATGAAGCAATCGTGAAAGGTGAAAACCTTCCGAAACCAAATATTCCGGAGTCATTCAATGTTCTTGTTCACGAGCTTCGTGGATTGGCATTGGAAATTACGCTGGACTAATTTTTAGTCGTAATGGCGCGGAAACGCGCCATTAGAAATGCAATATAAATTGAGTTTCGACTAACAAGACAAACGACTTTTTAATTATGTCTTTCAAAAAGAACAAAAAACTTAATAGTGATTTTTCCAGAATGACGATCAGTCTGGCTTCACCTGAGTCTATCCTTGAGAGCTCTTTTGGTGAAGTTACCCAGCCTGAAACCATCAACTACCGGACCTATAAACCGGAAATGGGTG
>CALGRQ010000511.1 GCA_937880795.1 uncultured Dyadobacter sp.
TTTAGCACCTTTAATGTAAAAGACCGCCTCAATGGTATTTGAGACGGCCTCTTTTACTAAGTACTACAAACGCTATTTCTTCTTTTCGACGACCTTCGTAAATGAACCTAACTTACCTTTTTTGGCAGTAGTCTTATAATTGACCTTGTTTACACCTTGTGGAACGTCACAATCTCCCGCGACGATCGTTTGTACAGCGGTATAGACAGTTCCTGCCCACGATGGAATCTTAATATTGGCTTTCTCAATCTCGTCGTTGATGTTTAACGTCGACGGATTGCAATCCTTAATATCGACTGTACCCAACAGATAATATTTAGAAATGGTCTTATCCACGGTATCAACAGGACATATACATCCTTCACAAGAAGTGTTCGACTTACCGTAAACCACACGTTTTGCTTTAACACGCTTGTAGGCATAAACCTCCAACTTGCATTGTTTAAAGCATGGCGTTTTCACTATGGTATCATTTCTTGCGGTCATTACACTGAAACCGGTTGTACTTGCTTCACTGGTGCAAGTTGCGCAATCCGACTCCAACTGGCTACTCACAGTAACATAATATTGTCCCCCTACCGGGCGACCTTTCGGATCAAGGTAAGCAGCCGGGAAGGCCAGCTGATTTCCTTCCTGGCATACCAACGACGCAATTACCTTGTCTTGACCGCCATTCAATTGATGAATGCGGGCGGTAAAAGTCTCTGTCTGAGTAGTATCCGGTGTAGCCCGAGTAGTCCAGGTAAGCATAATAGGCTCTGCCGTGGTGGTATCCACAGCCGTATTAAACACAAGCCCCTTGATAGACTTATCACCCATTTTCCATTCCAAATTAGGTGCCATACAAACCAATCCTGGTGTTGGCGCCTTTTTTACCGGTACGTCTCGTGCAAAGTTTCTCCGCATCGCCAAACCGGCACTAAAACCGCCATGCTTACGATCAAACGGATATATGGTAGCACCCGGGAAGATATAATCTAACTTTGTACGGAATCCCATTGCTTCTACCCCCCAAGCCCAAAGTCCGTTCTTACTCGGTACAAAAAAGCCCAATGTGGCAAGTAATCCCGGATTATACTTTTTATCGCTAGACGTTACGGAATAAATATTATTTCCTGTCTGACGATCATATATAAAAATAGAAGCAGGCGTGGAACGGAACAAGCCCCCACGCACCGATGCTTCCAGGAAAGGTGATCGCGGTTTCTTGCTAAAATTCAGGTTAAGAACTGGACCAACCGCAAAATAATGATCCTCGGATGAACCTTTACGAATAACCGCATCACTAACACCAGCATCAGACACGATACGATCGGTAAAATCATTGATATCCTTACTGAAGAAGAAATTTTGAAGGCCAGCCATAGCACCTAACCCCAATTTAACCCGGCTATCCTTCTTTTTGGTTTTGAAGAAATAATCGGCGTTAAGGGCCGCGTTAAATCCGATACCATTAAAAAGCGATTTGTCTCTGTATTTGTCAGAATTGAAAGTACCTTCCCAACTGCCACAAAACGCAACGGCCGGACCAATAAATCCACCAACTCTCCACGGACTTATTTTACGTTCCACGCCAAGTGTATCGCATCCCCCTCCCGGAAGATTACAGTTCGATGTGGGTGTTTCCTGTGCTATCAGTTCAAAACTGAACAAGAAAAAAGTAAAAAATAATAATTGGCTGAATAGAGATTTAATGCGCATAAAATAGTGTATAGAAAAAATTGGTGTATAGGTAATTGTTGAGCACAATTTGGTATCCACTCGAGGAGCAATAGGCTCAATAATGCTATTAGACTAAACAATGCTATTTTGGTAACGTATACAGTCAGACCAAAGTCGATTATTACGTAAACAGCTGACAATCTTACACCTATCACCATCACACTCCGAATATTGCATCATTAAATTCATTTTATGGATATTACGAATACATCACCAAATTTTATGCACCTTGTAGTATCTTTCCATATCGTTACATGATCATTCAACAAAACCCATTTCGATGAGGCTGCAAAAATTGGTGCTTAGCGCACTACTCATGGTCGGATTAGGTACCGCCCATGCACAAACGAAACCCGATGACGTAAAGACTTTTACTTTACCGAACGGCATGAAATTCCTCGTTTTAGAAGACCACTCGATACCTACTGCCAACATGTATTTATTCTGGAAAGTAGGTTCGCGCAACGAGGTACATGGAATCACCGGTCTCTCTCACTTTTTTGAACATATGATGTTCAATGGCTCCAAGAACTATGGACCTCGCCAATTCGACCGTGTAATGGAAGCCAACGGCGGATCTAATAACGCTTATACTACCGAGAACGTTACTGTATATACTGACTGGTTTCAGAAAGACGCCTTGGAAACTATTTTCAAATTAGAATCTGACCGGATCGCCCATTTGAGCATCGACCCTAAAATGGTAGAAAGTGAAAGAGGCGTAGTACTTTCCGAAAGAAGTACCGGTCTTGAAAATAGCAATTACCGCGTTCTGGGTGAACTGGTCCAATCCGTAGCCTTTCAGGAACACCCTTATATGTTTCCTGTGATCGGATTCGAATCGGATATTAAAAGCTGGACACAGGCAGATCTGGAAAGTTACTTTAAAACCTATTACTCCCCCAACAATGCAACGGTTGTGGTAGTGGGTGATATTACCGTAGACCAGGTACAAAGGCTTGCGGATCAGTATATGGCGCCCATCCCGGCACGTGGACTCCCTCCTAAAATACGTACCATTGAGCCTAAGCAAAATGGAGAAAGAAGGGTGAATGCCTATAAAGATATAACGACCCCCAATG
This sequence comes from uncultured Dyadobacter sp., assembly GCA_937880795.1. Lineage (GTDB taxonomy): Bacteria > Bacteroidota > Bacteroidia > Cytophagales > Spirosomataceae > Dyadobacter. The sequence continues at coordinate 2,805 of CALGRQ010000511.1, forward strand.
TTCTCTTGGCATATCATACACCAGAAACCGGTCACGAAGATTACTACGCCCTCGATCTATTCAGTAGTTTGCTTACTTCCGGAAATTCTTCTCGCATCATTAAATCGCTGGCGATGGACACAACCATTGCTTCCCGTGCCTTTTCATTCCTTGGGGAAGGTTTTGACCCGAATATATTTAACATTTACGCCATTGCCGGCAAAGGCGTGAGTGCACCAGATCTTGAAAAGGCTCTATTGAAACAGATTGATTTGATCATCGCCGAAGGGGTTACCGAACAGGAACTTCAAAAAGTGAAGAATCAAAAGTTGATGGAATTTTATCGGTCTTTAGAAACCATCAATGGTAAAGCCAATAGCCTGGGAACCTACGATGTTTTCTTTGGTGACTACCGCCGCATGTTTGAAGCTCCAAAACTGTACGAAAAAGTAACCACCGAGGATATCAAGCGCGTTGCTGCCAAATATTTTACTGAAAGAAACAGAACCGTAGGTTATCTTCTTCCTGAAAAGGAAAATGCTAAATAGAGATTCACGAATAAATGACAGGTGAACAGACCGATCAATAAAAGAAATTCAAATGAAACATATCCTTTTTCTACTCCTGGCTATCATCCCCGTTTCTTTGATGGCACAGAATAATTTCAAGGTACCCAAGTACGAAAAATTTAAATTAAAAAATGGGTTAACCGTATACCTGATGGAGCAACATGAGGTTCCGCTCATTAATGTATCTGCCGTGTTCGATGCCGGATCCATTAACGACGGCGAACGATATGGTTTAGCAAGCCTCACTGCCGATGCTTTAATGTTTGGAACTACCAAATATTCCAAATCTCAAATTGAGGAAATGACTGACTTCGTCGGTGCTAAACTGTCGACCTATGCAAGTAAAGACAACGCCGGTCTCTCCTCCTCCTTTGCTGTCAAAGATCAGGATAAGATGTTTGATGTTATTCAACAAGTAATTATGCATCCGGCATTTGACGCTGCTGAATTTAAAAAACACAAAGACCGGACCCTGTTGGAACTTGATCAGCAAAAAGAAAGCCCTCGTTCGGTAATTGGCAATTACTTCAACGCCATGGTTTTTAAGTCGTTTCCATATGCCAATCCGGGAGGTGGTATCAAATCAACCGTAGAAAAAATATCAGAGGAAGACACCCGTACTTTTTATAAAAACAATTATACGTCTGGTAGAGGAGCCATTGCTATTGTGGGCGATTTCCAAACAGCCGACATGAAAAAAAGAATTACAACGCTTTTCGGTGGTTGGAAAACCGCGGAATCAAGAATGGTGAAAAGGGTAGCTCCCAATCTTGAATTCGAAAAAAGCCGTGTATTACTCGTCAACAAAGATGACGCTCGTGAAACCACATTCTTGATCGGGGGGAAAGGGGTGGATTACAGCGCCCCCGATTACGTTCCCATCTTGGTTGTAAATACCATTCTGGGCGGACGTTTTACCTCCTGGTTAAACGATGCTCTTCGGGTGAATTCTGGACTTACCTACGGGGCCAACAGCCGTTTTGCACGGTATAAATATGCCGGGACATTTGCCATGAGTACTTTCACAAAAAACTCAAGTACCATCCCTGCTGTGGATATGGCGCTGAACGTGTTGGATAGTTTACACACAACCGGAATCGACGAAACAACCCTTGCCTCCGCAAAAGCCTATGTGAAAGGTGACTTCCCTCCCGATTATGAGTCGGCCGGGGCTCTGGCCCATCTGCTTACCGACATGTTCATTTTTAATTTTGACGAAAGCTATATCAATACCTTTCAAGCCAAAGTCGACGGGCTAACTACCACCAAAGTCAAAGAAATTGTAGCCAAATATTTCCCTAAAGACAAATTACAGTTTGTCATGGTCGGAAAATCAAGCGAAATCAAAGAGCAAATCAAAAAGTATGGTGAAGTAACGGAGAAGCAGATTAAGGATGATGGTTTCTGATATACCTGTCCGTCTATATACGCTTTAACAGAAAAAACCGGGGTATCATTCACTCCGGTTTTTCTGTTACGCTGAATTACAAATCATTTATATCAGTAGGTTTCCTGTCCGTTGGCGCTTTTACATAACATGTATTGAATTAAAATTCTATCAATCATTATGAAAAGAAACGGACTTGGTTACCTTTTCCTCGCGCTAACCCTGGGCAACCTAAGCTGCGGTGACAAAACCCTTTATACAAACCCTGTGGGTATGCAGGCATATACCTTTCGGGGAAGTTGGCCACAAGGAGTAGAAGCTACGTTGGATACCATCAAGAACTTTGGCGTAACCGAAATGGAAGGCGGCCCAATTGCCGGAATTGAAACCGAAGAACTGCGTAAGCAACTCGATAAAAGAGGCATTAAAATGGTGTCCATAGGTGCGGATTACAATGCGATTGTCCAAAGTGCGGATGAGACCATCAAAAACGCAAAAATACTGGGTGCAACCTATGTGATGGTCCCTTGGATTCCTCATGAAAAAGGACAGTTTACCCTGGATGTAGCCAAAAAAGCCGTTGAAGATTTCAACAAAGTCGGAAAGATCCTGAAAGACAACGGGATAACCTTTACCTATCACAACCACGGCTACGAATTCGTTCCTTACGAAGACGGAACCTTGTTCGATTATATCGTAAAAAATACCAATCCCGAATATGTTTCATTCGAAATGGATGTACTCTGGACCGCTTTCCCCGGACAAGATCCAGCCGCGCTTTTAAATAAATACCCCGACCGCTGGAAATTGATGCACTTAAAAGATTTGAAAAAAGGTGTTAAAGGTGATTTATCGGGTGGTACACCCACCACCAACGATGTAGCTCTGGGATCAGGACAAATTGATATACCTGCCGTGCTGGCAGCCGCTAAAAAAGTGGGGGTTAAGCATTATTTTATAGAGGATGAAAGTCCGTCCTACCTCGCACAAATCCCACAGACCATCAAATATATCCAGGGATTGAAAGAATGATAAAAATGCATTTTTTACAATGACAACAATAAACCTTTTCCATCCGGATGCGTCCAATGGAAAAGGTTTATTTATTTTAAGCACTTCATCATTACCCTATATATGAAAAATACATTCACCCGTCGTGAAGCGTTGGCCGGAGGACTTGCTGCACTGGCATTCCTACCCTCTTTTAGCCTACCTACTATTAAAAAATTCAACATCAGCATTCAACTCTATTCATTACGGGATGCAATGGCTAAAGACCCTGCCGCTACTCTGGCGAAGGTTTCAAAAATGGGATATCGACAAGTTGAACCTGCCAGCTATGTAGACCATAAAATATATGGATATACGGCGGAAGCATTTCGAAAAATAACCGATGACCTTGGTCTTTCCGTATTGACCTCTCATACTCCGTTTAAAAAAGAACATTGGACTGCGGAACGCAATGATATCACTGATGCCTATAAAAAAACCATTGAAGACGCCCTCATCACGGGTCAAAAATTGATGGTTATACCAGGTTTTGACTGGAATTTAAAAGATACAGAGGATATCAAAAGGGGCACAGAAGCATTTAACCGAATGGGCGAAATCGCACTGTCCTCAGGGTTGCACATTGCTTTTCACAACCACCATCAGGAATTTGCAACTTTGGCTGATGGAACCTATATCTACGATTTTCTGCTCAAAAACTGGGATTTAAAATACGTTTCACAGCAGCTGGATATTGCCAATATGGCCATAGCAGGTGTTGATCCCATGGTCTTTTTAAAAAAATATCCTCATTATTTCGCATCTATACACGTAAAGGACCTGGATAAATCTACTACAAAAAGTACGCATCTTGGCGAAGGACGATTGGATCTGGAAACCATACTGTCTTTTGCGAAAAGAAGCACTCAGATCCAGTACTGGGTGATTGAACAGGAAGACTACGGAAACAAAACGTCTTTCCAAGCCATGGAAGACAATCTCAATCGGTTCAAACGCTACGGTTTTATCGGATAAGCAAAGTAACCTAATAAGGTATATTCACTTCATCAACGATCCTGATGGGGATATATCTATGGATTGCTATGACTTCCAGCTCAGAATTACAGGAGTTCCCAAACATTAGATTCCGGATACCATGGTCTTACAGATTTATACATTCCTGAATCCGTGATATGAAAAAAATTGTTAAGCAAACCCTGGGACTGCTCCTGCTCGCTCCTTTTCTACCTGTTGCTGAACTCGCTGCCCAAAGTCTCATCGGTTTTGGACCGGATGCCGCGAAAAAGCAACTAGCACTGGAAGCCACGTTCGACAAGCAGTTACAGGCCAAAAACCTGCGCGACTGGATGAAACGTATGAGCGCTTATCCACATCAAGTAGGCTCCAAATTCGGCCTTGAAAATGCCCTATTTATTCGTGATCAGCTCAACACGTGGGGTTTTGACGCTCGGCTGGACACCGTACATGTCCTTTTCCCGACACCCAAGGTGAGAATCCTGGAAATGACTGAGCCTACCAAATTTAAAGCTTTACTCACCGAAAAAGCTGTAAAAGAGGATGCGACCTCGTCTCAAACAAAAGATGTGCTCCCACCCTACCATGCTTTTTCTGCTAATGGAGATGTAACTGCCGAGCTGGTATTTGTCAACTATGGATTGCCGGAGGATTATGAAGAACTTGCCAGATTAGGCGTTAGCGTAAAAGGAAAAATTGTAATCGCAAAATACGGAAATTCGTGGAGGGGCATTAAACCAAAGGTAGCCCACGAAAATGGCGCTCTTGGCTGTATTATTTATTCAGATCCAAAAGAGGATGGCTTTTTTCAAGGCGATGTATATCCCAAAGGTCCCTTCAAGAATGATGCAGGTGCACAACGAGGCTCCGTCGTAGATCTTCCGTACGCTCCGGGCGACCCATTAACCAATGGCTTTGTGGCAGGACCAGATCAAAAACGACTAACTGTGGATGAAGCGCCAAGTATGATGAAAATTCCGGTGCTACCCATTTCTTATGCCCTTACTCAAAGCAATTGGTGGACAAGTTGCGCCCGCAGCGTGGAGAGGGGCTTTACCCATTACTTACCATGTGGGCCCCGGACCAGCCAAAGTACACTTAAAACTGGAATTCAATTTTAACATTGTCCCGGCTTATAATGTAATTGCCACCATTAAAGGCAGTGAGTATCCCGATCAATGGGTATTGCGCGGTAACCATCACGATGCATGGGTATTTGGCGCAAGTGACCCTATAAGCGGTGCCGTAGCCGAAATGGAGGAAGCCCGTGTTATTGGCGAACTACTTAAAACGGGTTGGAAGCCGAAACGGACAATTGTTTACTGCTGGTGGGATGGTGAGGAACCAGGGCTACTCGGTTCTACCGAATGGGTAGAAAGCGGTTGTATATGTAAATTCAGATGGAAACGGACGCGGCTATTTGGGCGCTAGCGGCTCACATACACTCGAAAAATTCATTAATGAAGTGGGGCGAGATGTGGTTGATCCGGAAAAAGGGACAAGCATTATTGACCGGCTTCGCTCTCGCACTATCGTAGCGGGTAGCCCAGCCGCCAAACAGGAAGCTCGTTCACGGGCTGATCTGCGTATTGGTGCACTTGGTTCCGGCTCCGATTATACGCCCTTTATACAACATTTAGGGATTGCTTCTCTCAACCTCGGCTTTGGCGGTGAAGACAGTGGTGGCGACTATCATACCATTTATGACTCCTACGACAACTATATAAGATTTAAGGATGGCGAATTTATCTATGGTGTAGCCTTGGCAAAAACAGCAGGCAGATCCATTTTAAGATTTGCCAATGCCGAGGTGTTGCCATTCGATTTCAACAACTTCTCGAATACCGTTCAAATGTATACCACAGAAGTAAAAAAGGAACTAGAGGCAAGTAGAAGCAAAGCCGAAGAGCATAACAAATGGATAACAGAAAGCAGATATGATGCGGTGGCCGATCCAAAAAAACTTTATATAAAACCAGTTTCGGCACCCGTTGCGCCCTATATGAACTTTGCTCCCTTGGAAAACGCGCTGGCTGCTCTTGAAAAAAGCGCCGCTGCCTATGCAAAGGCCTCAGCAAATCTTTCTAACCTTTCAGGTAAACACCTAAGCCAGTTGAATGAAATCCTATATAAAACGGAGCGGAGCCTTATTCACTCCGATGGTCTGCCTCGCAGACCCTGGTACAAGCATCAGATCTATGCTCCGGGATTCTATACAGGCTATGGAGTCAAAACCCTTCCCATGATACGGGAAGCCATTGAACAGCGAAACTGGGAAGAAGCAGAACAAGGAATTACCCGAGTAAGCGAAAACCTTAAAAAATTCAGCTTGCAGATTGACAAAGCCACTGAATTGCTAAAATAAAACCAAACCTTATACCCAGTCTATCTGACTGACTCCCCCCAACATTCGCCTTAACAGGCGTGCTGGGGGATTTTTTGTCCCCAAATATGCAGGACACCTCTGTTTCTAAACCAAAATTTTCGAAGTCCTCACCCTTCATCAGATTACCTATATATCAATGCGTTACATCAACAAAAATCATCTATTACCAGTTTATTCCATCGACCATTTGTAAAATATTTTAAAAATTTTCCGTCTAAAACGAGACCTAACGCCATTTTCGAAGTCTACATAACATACAAAATGCTTTCGCACACGAATACACACATTATTACTTTTAAGTAACACTTCATCATCAAGCTGAATTTATAAGCACACTTATATCATCAGCACACTACTATGCAAACCTGCTTGAACGGCTCACCCCAATCAGGCAGGTTTTTTAGTATAATCATCCGTTCATCCAGTAACATCTACCATTCATGTACTTTGTTATACATAGTACCTAGTATAGCATATATATTTGTCATGTTCTTCAAGCAGAACAACACACAAATCTTAAATCTATATAGCCATGAAAACTTCCATTAAATCTCTGATTTGCGCCTTCTTTTTAAGCACAGCCATCATCTTCCAGGCATCGGCAGATGATAAGGATTCTAAAAAAGTAACTGCATTCGGTACAGGTATATATATGACCTCAGCCGGAAAACTTCACGTGAGCATTGACAAGTTTAACACCAAGGCAACCGTCATTCAGGTTGAAAACGAAAAAGGAGAGATTTTTTATAGAGAAGTAACAGGAAAGCATGTTACCAAATTGAGAAGATCGCTAGACGTTAGCACACTTCCCAATGGTAGTTACACCCTTAATGTCATGAGTGATGGACAAAAACAATCCAGAAAACTGGAATTACTAGAAAAACCCTCACAACGTCTCATTTCATTTAGATAAGAGGTTATATACCTCCTATATGTAAAAGAGGATGACCCGCTTCACAGCCAGTCATCCTCTTTTTTATAATTCATTGTGATTACAACACCACGTTTACAATGCGCTTTGGCACCACAATTACCTTTTTCGGTGTCTTACCTTCCATCCATTTTTGAACCGTTTCATTCGCCAATACCTCTTTCTCAATTTCAGAAGCTGGTGTATCCAATGCAAAAGGCAATGTAATTCTTACCTTTCCATTAATTTGAACAGGGTATTCAAACGATGCTTCAACCACATGCTTCGGATCAAACTGAGGGAATTTTGCCTTTGAAACCATCCCTTTTTCGTTACCCAATGCATCCCAAAGTTCCTCAGAAATATGCGGGGCATAAGGAGAAAGCAAAATTACAAGCTCCTGCAAAATTTCTCTGCTGCTACATTTTTGGCTGCTTAACTCATTTACACACACCATAAATGCACTCACCGCCGTGTTGAAAGAGAAATTCTCGATATCCTCTTCAATCTTTTTGATCGTTTTATGAAGCGTTTTAAGTTCTTCGGGTTTGGCGGGAACATCTTTCACCATCCATTGACCCAAATCATTGTAAAACAAGCGCCAGAACTTACGGATAAAACGGTGCGTACCATCTATACCGTTGGTATTCCATGGTTTAGCCTGCTCCAGTGGCCCCAGGAACATCTCATACAAACGTAATGTATCTGCACCATAGCGGGTTACGATGTCGTCAGGGTTCACCACGTTAAACTTAGACTTGGACATTTTTTCCACTTCCCAGCCACAGTTATACTTCCCGTCTTCCAGAATAAATTCTGCATTTTCCCCGGCGATGTCATTGCGCGTCGCCTTAAATTTAGCTACATCCAGAACGTCGTTTTCAACAATATTGACATCCACGTGTAAAGCAGTTACATCATATTGCGATTTCAGCCCTGCACTGACAAACACAGGTTTACTATAATTGTCGCTCTTCACACGGTAAACGAAATTGCTTCGTCCCTGAATCATCCCCTGGTTGATCAGCTTTTTGAAAGGCTCCTCTTCCAGTACAAAACCGCGATCTTTCAAAAACTTATTCCAAAAACGACTGTATAGTAAGTGTCCTGTGGCATGTTCGGTACCACCTATATACAAATCAACATCTTTCCAATATGCAATAGCCTCTTTTGAAGCAAATTCCTGCTCATTTTTCGGGTCCATGTAGCGATACCAGTACCAGCTGCTACCTGCCCAACCCGGCATGGTGCTCAACTCATAACCATTCCCTGAACC
>CALGRQ010000512.1 GCA_937880795.1 uncultured Dyadobacter sp.
ATTTCGACAATGTCTCACCCATAGATGGACAGGTTTTTACCAAAGCAGCGCGTTCAACCAAAGAGGATATTGAAAATGCCTTAGATGCCGCTCATGCAGCATTTCCAACCTGGAGTAAAAGTTCTGCTGCGTCGCGGAGTAATCTTTTATTGAAGATCGCACAAATTATAGAGGACAATCTGGAATATCTGGCTACGGTTGAAACCATTGATAATGGTAAGGCTATACGGGAAACGCGTGCAGCCGACCTACCGCTATGTGTGGATCACTTCCGTTACTTCGCTGGCGTAATACGTGCAGAGGAAGGTAGCGTATCGGAGCATGACGAACATACCGTGTGTATCAATGTGCATGAACCATTGGGGGTTGTCGCACAAATTATTCCCTGGAACTTTCCATTGTTGATGGCCACTTGGAAGATAGCACCAGCGTTAGCCGCAGGGTGCTGCGTGGTGGTGAAGCCAGCTGAACAAACGCCAACTTCGATTATGATTTTGATGGAACTGATCGGTGATGTTTTACCTCCTGGCGTATTGAATATCGTGAGTGGATTTGGGGTAGAAGCCGGGAAACCGCTCGCTACTTCACCAAGAGTGGCCAAGGTAGCATTTACTGGTGAAACCACTACCGGAAGATTGATCATGCAATACGCCTCGGAAAATCTGGTGCCCGTCACTATGGAGCTAGGTGGAAAATCCCCAAATATATTCTTCCCATCCGTTGCCGATGAGGACGATGCTTTCTTTGATAAGGCGATTGAGGGAGCCGTGTTGTTTGCATTAAACCAGGGTGAAGTATGTACATGTCCATCACGAATCTTGGTTCATGAAAGTATATATGACAAATTCATGAGTCGGGTAGTGGAGCGTACGAAGGCGATCAAAATGGGAAATCCATTAGACGGAACCACCATGATGGGCGCACAGGCCTCCAACGATCAGTATGAGAAAATTTTATCCTACCTGCAAATTGGTAAGGAAGAAGGGGCCGAAGTATTGACAGGTGGTGGAGCTCAAAAATTTGAAAATGGTATTTCAGGAGGATATTACATCCAGCCTACTATTTTTAAAGGTCACAACAAGATGCGGATTTTCCAAGAAGAAATATTCGGTCCCGTAGTTTGTGTCACTACCTTCAAAACAACAGAAGAAGCCATTAGTATCGCTAATGACACCTTATATGGCCTCGGTGCTGGTGTGTGGACGCGCGATGCGCATGAGATTTACCAGGTGCCTCGTGCGATACAGGCAGGTAGAGTTTGGGTTAATAATTACCATGCTTATCCGGCGCACGCCCCATTTGGCGGATATAAAAAATCCGGGGTTGGACGTGAAAATCATAAAATGATGCTCAGCTACTACCGCCAGACTAAAAACATGCTAATTTCTTATAATAAGAATAAACTCGGATTCTTTTAATAAATTAGTAAAATGATTTGCGGCCAATAGCGAATCCCTTACCTCTGCAAAAAGGCACACGCTCCGAGCGGTAGTCCTGACGTAGAACTCCTGTTCTACACAAGAGGTAAGGGTATTGGTCGTTTTGTATTTTGCCCCTATTGTTTACACTTTATTTTCTTTACTCATGACTGCCAGAGTATTGATTACCCCAGAAGCAGAAGCCGTTGTCAACCAGCTTAGAGATAGGTATGGCCCACTTATGTTCCATCAAAGTGGAGGATGTTGCGATGGATCTCAGCCCATGTGTTTCGAAAAGGATGATTTTAAAACGGGTGATAGTGATGTAAAGCTGGGCGAAATTGCCGGCTGCGAGTTCTATATGAGTCGGGATCAGTTCGAATATTGGCAACACACACAACTTACGATTGACGTGGTGCCTGGTCGGGGGGCGAGTTTTTCTTTGGAAATTCCGTTAGGAGTACGGTTTGTAACCAAGTCCAGATTATATACAGCCGATGAAGCTGCTGATCTCGAGGCGGTGTCTTAAAGAATCGTAATATCCTGAATGACTTGTATTAATATATTGATTATAAGCTTGTTATTTGTTTGTTTTGAGGATCTTTTGTTTTATAAAGATTCTTAGCGCTTGATTTAATTCTAAGAAAAATAATTACATTTGTTCATAATCAAGCGGTTTGCTGACTGGGAAATTTAAGGTCAGCTCTTTTTTTACATCAATTTCTTGGGCGGAAAATATAACCCCGAGAATTAAAAAGCTGAACTTTGAATTTTAACGATTTTGATCTCCACGAAGACGTTCTGAACGCCGTGGATTCCATGAATTATCAACAGGCTACACCCATTCAGGAGCAAGCTATTCCACACATTTTAAGCGGTAATGACCTTTTAGCCTGTGCCCAAACCGGTACTGGTAAGACAGCTGCCTATCTGATCCCTATACTCGATAAAGTTGCACATGAATCTAATACCAGCACGGCTGCATTAATTCTCGTACCGACTCGAGAATTGGCTGTGCAGATAGATCAGCAGATACAGGGCTTGGGATATTTTGTTGGCGCAACCAGCATCGCCGTATACGGTGGCAATAAAGGGCCCGAATGGGATCAGCAGAAGAAGGCGCTTACCCAGGGGGCCGATATTATCATTGCTACGCCTGGGCGTCTTATCGCCCATTTACAATTGGGCTATGTCAATTTTACAGGCATTAAGCATTTGGTATTAGACGAGGCCGACCGCATGTTGGACATGGGTTTCTTGGGCGATATATTAAAAATCATGAGCTTTTTGCCGGCAAAAAGGCAGACCCTGATGTTCTCCGCAACGATGCCTCCTAAAATCGGAGATCTTGCCAAGCGTATTTTACATAATCCCCAAGAGGTTCGTTTGGCTGTTTCTCGTCCTGCCGATCGGATTGATCAGCAGTTTTATATGGCAAAGGACGAGCAAAAACTTCCCTTGCTAACCAACCTGCTCAGCGGTGTCGAAAATATCAGCATGGTGCTTTTCACTTCCCGTAAGTCAACCGTAGAGCCGATCGTGAGGGCTCTAAAGAAATTGGGTTTGGGTGCTAATGGAATCTCATCGGATTCGGAACAAAATGATCGTGAAGTGGTTTTACGAGATTTTAAAAATCGTCAGTTTCCTATCCTTGTAGCGACTGATGTTTTGTCTCGTGGTATTGACATTGACAATTTGAGTCATGTGGTTAACTATGACGTACCACGCGACCCTGAGGATTATGTACACCGTATTGGACGTACTGCCAGAGCGGAATCTAAGGGTACAGCCATTACGTTTATCAATGAGCAAGACCAGAAATATGTTCAGAAAATTGAACGACTTTTCGAGAAGGAATTGGAAAAACGATCCATTACAGCCGAACTTGGTTTGGGCGATGCTCCTGTTTATGAGCCACGTAAAGCACGTCCGTCCAACGGTTCCCGACATAGACATGGTGCCAAAGTAGGGGGCAAGCCGGAGGGGAATAAACACCACAGAAGAAGGAAACCGAAAAATAATAATCCCAAAGACTCTGCTCAGGCATAACTATTGCTAGAAATAATTCGTCAGTATTCAAACAGTAAAACGGAAGAAGTATAACAATCTGCAGGTTTGTTTATAACATAAGCAGGTTTGGCACTTTGTTAGCTTGCTAACCGTTTTATTTGTTTGTGCAATGTATTACGTGATGAATATTAAACCGAATGGCAATAGATCGACTTATAGAATGGATTAAAAATTATAGATTTTCCGTTTCAAATCCTCCCATAGTTTCTCTTGAAGGACTATTTTCTCTCTTACTGCTAGTTATCCTTAGTCTTGTAGCAGTATTTTTTCATTTGATTAGAATATATTTTAACGCTCCGGTCGATTTTTCGATGGACTGGAATCTTTTCCTTAGTTGGATTCCCCTTATTGCGGCATTTATCGGCAATAGCCTTACCAAGCGATATGGTCATATACCTATCACTTTAATTCTGATCAGTTTATTTTGGTTGGTTTTCTTTCCCAATGCGCCGTATATGATTACGGATTTGGCGCACTTAGCAGTGGATTACCATCGGGATCTGACGTGGCATGATACAATCATGCTATTTTTTTATGCAGAGGTGAGCTTATTTAATGGACTGGTATCTCTTTACTGGATCCACCAGGCATGGCGACAGGTTTTTTCAAGACGTACGAGTACGATTATGTTTTTTGCCTGTCTACCGTTGGCGGGTTTTGGGGTATATTTGGGTAGGGTGCGCCGCATGAATAGCTGGGATGTGATTCACCAGGAGCCTTCTTTCATTATTGATCACGTCTTGGATAGTTTGTCCGACAGAACAGCCTGGGTTTTTAGTGTAGAAATCGCTGCGATTTTAGGAATTTTGTACCTGGTACTTTGGGCTATTATCCGTTTTAGAGTACGTTATACAAAGAAACATTAGTTTCTTTACCAAAACTATACACCACTTGTAGCATCATTAGTTCATGGAACTTTCTGATCATTTAAGAGAAAAATATGCTTCCCAATACAATTCCGAGTCGGTTACGTGGAGGAATTTAGGAGCAAAACACAAAGCAGACAATATCGTCTCGCTCGCCAGGCACATCACATTTAAAAATGTGCTGGAAGTTGGAGCGGGGGAAGGAAGTATACTTGACTGGCTTTCGAAATGGAATTTTTCCACGGACTTGAATTGCGTCGAAATATCCGAAAGCGGTATAGCAATGATCCGTTCAAAGGGGATTATGCATCTCAATGATGTGCTCCTGTTTGATGGGTATAAGATTCCATTTCCTAACAACCACTTTGATCTGGTGATATGTTCTCATGTACTGGAACATGTGGAACATGAGCGTACGCTACTTCGAGAGATAAAGAGGGTTTCTAAATATCAGATATTTGAAGTGCCCATCGATTTTTCTTTTTATGTGGATAGCAAAGTCAAGCATTTTCTTTCCTACGGTCACATCAATATATATACACCAGGGCTGTTTCGGTTTTTGTTGAAAACAGAAAATTTTAAGGTTTTGCACGATAAATGTTATCTATATCCTGATGACGTTTTGCAAATGACCTATAAAAATAACCGATCGGGTTATTATGTTGCCAAGATAAAACACGCTATTTTGCGACTATTTCCGTACCTGTTGGGCATAAAACCGAGTGCATATGCGGTATTAACTTCGAAGGAATCAGGACGGGTCGACATTTTTTGAGTTACTCCCTTGCAAGCATATTACCCTTTAGAAATACTATATCAGGATGAGTACCTGATCGCCATCAATAAACCGCATGGTCTACTGGTGCATAAAAGTCCCATCGCGAATGATACCAATCAATTTGCCGTTCAAATCCTTCGTGATCAAATCGGTCAGAGGGTTTACCCTGTACATCGTTTGGATCGAAAGACAAGTGGAGTGCTACTATTCGCTAAGGAAGAAACAATGAACAGTGTGATGCAGAAGCAATTTATGGAAGGGTTAATCCAGAAACAGTATCATGCCATTGTAAGAGGATATACAGCGGAAATCGGAGAAATAGATTACCCGTTAAAGAAGGAGGATGGAACGGTGCAGGAGGCTTTTACGCGATATAGCACCCTGGCTAGGGTGGAGGTTCCTTTTGTCATGGGTAAACATCCTACTTCACGCTACTCTCTTGTATTATTAGAGCCCGAGACGGGTAGGATGCATCAGTTGCGGAAACATATGGCGCATATCTTTCATCCGATAATAGGCGATAGACCGCATGGTTGTAACAAACAAAATAAGTTCTTTCTGGAAAACTTTGAAATGAACACCATGATGCTTCATGCCTCTAAACTTTCTTTTACACATCCTGTGACTGGTGTCCGATTGGATATTGAGGCCAAAGTGCAACCGGAATTCAGCAGGATGTGTGACATCCTGGGTTTTTCTGAATTCCGGTGCTGAATTTATTGGGCCGGCGTAAATTTGATGACCGGATTTTCGATAGGCTTCAAACTTTTTAAATAGGTAAAAATGGCCCGTAAATCGTTTTGTTCCATGCCTGCATACATGATCCAGGGCATGGGGGTATTCATTTCTTTGGGCCCAACCTTGTGCGGTTTATAGCTTGAATCGGCATACATTTTAAAACGTTTCACGAAATCTTCAGCCGTCCATGCTCCTAGACCCGTTTTCTGATCTCCCGTTATATTTGGGGATCGGGTGGTACCGTCAGGCGTTGTAAATTCCATCCCACCACCATATTCGCTTCCGGGAACGGTAGCACCTTTATCCTTTTTACTATGGCAATCTACACAATTGGCAGCGGTAGCAAGGTATTTACCCCGGCCTAACATATCGTTGTCTGCCGGAATGGTGCCAGGTGTTCCTTTTACGGGCATGGTATTCAGTATAAAATTCACCGGAAAAGCGGCTTCGGAAGTTGGTGGATTGGATTGAACGGGTTCAAGTGTACGCAGGTATGCGATTATGCTGTAGATATCCTCATCAGCAAGTTGGCCATAGCCATGATAGGGCATCACAGGAAATAAGGCTTTGCCATCCTTACTCTGGCCAGCTGTTATGGCTCTATATATTTCCCCATCGGTCCAGTTTCCCAAGGCATAGGGCGTGATGTTCTTAGAATAGAAATTGCCTGGGAACCCCATGTCTTTCCCAAATTTCTCACCACCACCACCAAAATTACCTGGCATGAGTGGTCCGGAGAAGAGCTCCTTGGAGCGTGTACTGTGGCAATCCATACAAACCGTAACATGATTCGCCAAGTATTTACCACGTTCAATACGTTTTGGGGTACGTTCGATGGAGATTTCGGGAGCGTCACCTGTATTTGGCAACATGGTCTTAACGTATAGACCGGATGCGGTAAGGGCAAGGAGGAGTACAAGTAACAGTATTCCTGTAACTTTTAAAATTTTTTTCATGAGTATGTTTGAGAGTTTAATGGGACAAAAGTAAAAACAATGTTTTTAGTGAATTGTATATTTTTTATTTATTTGTATAAATAATTACTAAACGGTTGAAGTTTTATGCCTTCATTAAGACAAAATAAAACTACTTCCAAAGCCTTAATGAGTAGCTTTTATTCTTAGTTCACCACATCAGATGCTGTTGAAATTGATACTTGTGTAAAACACCTTTCAGGTAACCTATATATTTCATAGGCGCATACTAATCTTTTGAAAGTGACAGTACTTTAAAGGCTTATACATGGATAAACCAATGCAGTAATAAATTTTATTATTTTTTTAACCCTCCCAATTTTTAATGTAAGATGAAGAAGTTCTATTTACCCCTCTTGTTCTTTTTATGTACGGCTTTAAGCCCAAGCGCTCATTCGCAAATTCGCTATGTGATGGAAACGGCCACTGGTACCGGTGACGGTACCTCATGGAACAATGCCAGTAACGATATCCAGGAAATGCTCAATACCGTAGGCGTTACTGAAGTATGGGTAGCCGCTGGGACGTACAAACCAACCGCGTTGTTACCGGACAATTCCACCACTTTGACTGATAGGGACAAGACTTTTTTTATACCAGACGGAAAACGGCTTTATGGAGGCTTTTTTGGACATGAAGAATCCCTGGATCAGCGACTTAATTTAAGGCATCAAACCATTTTAAGTGGTGATATTGACGGGGATGAAACGAGTAGTGGAAATTGCTATCACGTGGTTGTGGTCGCTGGGGCGTCTTCTGGCGTTGTTATTGATGGTTTTACAATTAGTGGTGGAAATACAATGGAATACAGTACTACGAATCCTTCTATTAATGGGATGGACGTGGAGCGCATCGCGGGAGGAGGTATATTGGTGGTATCCAGTCAGGCAATCATTCATAATAATAGGTTTATCTATAATTATGGTTGGATCGGTGGTGGGTTGGCAATCAAGTATAGCAGCACGACTGTAACGAACAATCTGATATCTTACAATTCGGCGGTTCATGGTGGAGGTTTTTTTATTCATCGTAGCACGACCTCGCTCGTCAACAATATGGTTGAAAACAATTTAGCTGGTAATTATGGAGGGGGAGCATATTTAGAAAACGAAAGCAATAATAGCTTTACTAACAATATTTTTTACAATAATCGCAGTAATTCAGGTGGTGGAATTCATATGTATGGAGGATACAATATGTTCTACAACAACACATTCTATAAGAATATAGCGAATGGTGGTGGAGCGCTACATTTGCGTACGTATGTAGGTTCCGGCCAAATGAACTATTTTGTCAATAACATTTTTTATGATAATAAAATTGGGGCATCGTCAAGTGTACCACAGGCCGATTTAAAAATAGAAAATACTAATATATTTTCTAATAACATATTACAGTTACAAGAGGGTAGTTATCATACTGGTAATTTTAACAGTATAAATGGTAGTGGTAACCTATTTCAGGTGGATCCGGGTTTTATCAATGCCGCTAATCCTGCTGGGGAGGATCAGATCATGGGGACAGCTGATGACGGTTTGCGCATAACCTGCAATGGTTCCGCAGTGGCGGGCGGTAAATCAGGTAATACTATCCCAACTCGGGATAGAATTGGAATAGCACGTTCTAGTACAAATCCCAGTATTGGGGCTTACGAGCCAAGAATTGAGTCAACAGCACCATTGGTACTAATTGCATCTGCCAACACACAAATCATTAGTGCGAATTCA
>CALGRQ010000513.1 GCA_937880795.1 uncultured Dyadobacter sp.
ACGGGCCTTACTTCGCTGGGGTTGGCTTTGGGCGTAAGTGCATTTGCCCGGGACGCTTCTGTCAAGAAAATTACCGCAGCCGTTATAAAGCTGGAAATAAATCCATTTATTATCATTGACACCGCGGGCTCTATTACCTTGGTAAATCCTCGTCCCGATATGGGTCAGGGCTCTACCCAGGCAGTTCCTTCGCTTCTTGCTGAGGAGTTGGAAGTGAGTCTGGAAAAAGTTTTGATTGTACAAAGTGACGGACAAAACAAATACGGAAACCAAACATCCGGAGGTAGCAGCTCGGTACGCGCACTTTGGGAGCCGATCCGTAAAGCCGGCGCCGCAGCAAGAGAAATGCTGACTACAACCGCTGCCAAACGCTGGAATGTACCCGTGAGTGAATGTATTGCACAGGACGGCAAAATCGTACACAAGGCCAGTGGAAAATCGTTTACCTATGGCGAATTGGCTGATGAGGCATCAAAACTTGAAATTCCGGCCAATCCCAAATTAAAGGATCCGAAAGATTTCAAAATTATCGGCAAGTATAACAAACGCCTCGACGTGCCCGAGCGCGTGAATGGGAAAGCCGTATATGGCATTGATGTGGACGTACCCGGTATGGTATATGCGAGCATTCTGCACCCACCAGCGATTTTAGGCAAAGTGGTCTCCATCGATGATGCAGAAACGAAAAAAGTAAAAGGTGTTCTGAAAGTGATAAAAACAGAACGTACCATGCCCCACCGTTCTTCAGAGGCTGTGGCCGTCATTGCCACAAACTATTGGGCTGCACTAAAAGGCAAAAAAGTATTAAAAGTAAAATGGGATCAAGGCGACTTTGAGCAGACCGTTAATACCGCTAAATACTTTAATGAAACCTACGAAGCCGCAAAAAAGGAAGGGATAAACTATGAAGAAAAAGGAGATTTTACCGTAAAATATGCCTCCGCTGCAAAGAAAATTGAAGCGAATTACGAAACGCCTTTTCTTGCCCATGCACCCATAGAACCTGAGAATGCGATTGTGCATGTGAAAGACGACGGATCGGTTGAGATATGGGCGCCGGTACAGGGGCCCGACTGGGCGTTGCGCGATGTGGCAGCTTATCTCAAAATTAAACCCGAGCAAATAAAAATCAACGTCACGTTGCTTGGCGGTGCGTTCGGGCGCAAAGCCTATCATGACTTCCTTTTGGAAGCTTGCCACTTGTCAAGAGAGCTCAAAAAGCCGGTAAAAGTAATCTGGACAAGAGAAGACGATATAACACAGGGGCCGTACCGTCCGGGTATGCTAAGCCACATGCAAGGTTATGTTGAAAACGGGAAAATAGCCGGATTTCATCACCACGCCATTGGTGAATCTATATTGGGACAGGTTTTCAAAGGACTAAAACCGGATGAAGCCGACGGTTGGATTGGCGAAGAACTGAGTACAGAAAACAATAAATACCAATTCCCGTCCGCTTCCAAAATTAGTTGGACGAACGTAAAAACCGATATACCCATTGTTTGGTGGCGGTCGGTGTATGCATCAAACTTTGGATGGGGACAGGAATGCTTTATGGATGAACTGGCACATTTGGCCGGAAAGGATCCTCTCAAAGCCCGCTTGGAAATGCTTCCGGACGAACGTTTTCAGAAGGTGCTTACTACTCTGGCTGATAAAGCAAATTGGGAAGAAAAACTTCCGGAAGGAAGCGCCCGTGGCATGGCCGTTTTTAAATCTTTCGGTAGTATTTCTGCCACCTGTATTACGGTCTCCAAAAAAGATAAGGGCGTTAAAATTGATAAGGTGGTGACCGTTATTGACTGCGGACATTATGTGAACCCCGACAATGTAAAAGCGCAAACAGAAGGGAACATTGTAATGGGCCTTACTGCCGCCATGAAAGATGGGATTACTTTTGCCAACGGTGCATGCGAGCAAACCAATTTCCATCAATACAATATCATGCGCCTGAACGAAATGCCACCAATCGATATCCATATCGTCGATAGCGGGGCCGTTCCGGGCGGCGTAGGCGAACCAGGCCTCCCTCCCATTGCACCAGCACTTGGCAACGCCATTTTTGCCGCCACCGGAAAAAGAATGCGCAAACTTCCATTCAATATAGAAGACCTGGGATAACCCATTCCAAGAAACTAAAATACTCCAGAAGGCCCCCAACGGGGCCTTCTTCCATCAAAACCACCCCTCTTCGTCCTTTGCATAAACCCTCTTTGCGCCCTTCGCGTAAACCAACAATAAGATCCATCCATAAAATCATCTCTGCGCCCTTTGCGTAAACCTCTTTGCGTCCTTCGCGAGAAACATCTTCGCGACCTTCGCGTAAACCTCTTTGCAACCGTTGCGAGAAACTTCATAACCTCCTTCGCAAGAAAACCCGAAATCATAATATTCAAAATCTAAAATCATATCTTAGTTTTACATTTAGACCTGATACACACAGACATTTATATTATACGGTTATGAAGCTGAGTGCAAGAAGAAAGCGACTAGCGGAACGAAAGTTGATCAAAATATCGATCATACTCGGATCTATTCTTACCATTTGGGCCATTTTTGTGGGTATAGCCGGAGATTCCAAATCCATTATATTTGACGCACTATTTTCCATGGTGGGCATCAGTTTATCGGGGGTGTCGCTACTGGTTAATAATTTCATACGGAAACCCGACGATGAACACCTGCCTTTTGGTCGTTCCCAGTTTGAGCCCTTCGCCATTACGTTGCAATCGTCGGTGATCATTTTTATATGCCTCTATACATTGGCTACGGCCGTAATCGATATCATCAATGGAGGGAAGGTCGTGGAGTTAGACATTGCCCTCCCCTATCTGGTGGCCTCCATCGTAGTCTGTTTTATCCTATGGCTGTATTTCCGAAGAGAAGCCAAACGCATTGACTCTGAATATGTCCGTATAGAATCCACAGAATGGCAGCTGGACGCCCTATTGAGCTTCGGCGTTTTGATGGTGCTTTCCTTGGGTTATTTTTTAAAAGATACCTCCCTCGACTATCTGCGCCCCTATCTGGATCCGGGCATGGTTATCATTATCTCATTGCTTTTTCTGAGAATTCCAGCGCAGACTTTCAAGAAAAACGTAAGAGAATTGCTACAATTTGCGCCTGACGATGACGTAGAAAACCGCATACATGAAGCATCAGAAAAGATGGTGCAGGATCATAATTTCATCGATTCTCTCGTTCGCGTTGCCAAAACAGGCAGCAGCTATACGGTCGAAATCGATTTTTTGCTCCCCAAAACGTCCTCCGACATCCAATTGGCCGATCTTGATGTACTCCGCCAGGAATTATACGATCAGATTAAAGGCAATTATGAAATGTGGCTAACCATTTCATTTACCACAGAAAGAAAATGGATGTTGTGAAAGCAAATATTGATTGTGCTACGGCTTTTTAAACCCGTAAGCACAATGCCTGCACCCGTTTTTACAGCAGTGCCCTCTCAGCATATGGTAAAGCTCTGTAAAAACCCAATATCCTCCTTCCATATAGTAGTGAATGCCTTCCACAAAATCAGATTTATTCGTGGGAAATACATGTTGCTTGCAAAATGCAACCTGCTGATCAATCTTTTGAAGACAATCTGCGCAAAGACAAGAGAAAGACGTTTTTGACAAAAATGTTGTCGTTTCAGGCCTTAGAGTAATATGAGAACACGAACATTTCTCAATGTTCCCTACCGAACAAGTGAAGGTATTTTTACATTTCGGACAAAGGGTATCCATACGCCTATTCTATTTTACTGCAATCTCACAACAACCAACCATTGTTCCAAAGCTAGTAAATACAAGCGAAACTATACCCTTTGCGAGTTGGAGTCACATTTAAAATTATAGCTATAACACCAACTAATCGTAAAATCCCTCCACCCGGAGCAATTCCGGGGGAGGGATTTTCTTATACGAACCTTAATTTAGTACCGGTTAGAATGAATATCTTAAAGTAACACCATAAGTACGTTGGTCGCCTACGATACCGGCATACTGGCCGTAGCTTCCAGGCGCTGCTAAAAGTTGTTCATAATAATCCTTATTGAAGAGATTTCTTCCCCAAAGGAATGCCGAAATACCATTGGAAGCTCTAAATCCAATTCGTCCGTTGGTCAAGGAGTAGCCATCTATATTCAGATAAGCCGAAGGAGATGGATTGGACGAAAATTCCGAGCGAAGAAATACATCGACTCCTGCAAAATAATTTCCTTTTAGTCCCAGCAATGTACCCTTCACCACAGCTTCACCGCCCGCAGAACCCGACCATTTCGAAATACCAGGTAACCTTCCACCCGATACGTCCTTAAATGCCTGACTTCCTCCAACCTCTTCCAAAGGAACTGGTGCGTTTGTGAATTTCACGTACTTACCATCGGTGTAGGCCACTGCGGCATTGAATGTAAATGCGCCGAACCGTATATTTCCATCCACCTCTGCGCCTTGTACCCGTACTTGCTCCGCATTCGCTAGGTAGCCACGGTTCACACCAGGCTCCGGAGTTTGCACCTGCGTTTGAAAGTCGTCTATATCCGACCGGTATACAGTGAAGTTCAACACGGAATTTGCAGTAGGTCTTGTTTTAATCCCCAATTCTTTATGGCTCACATATTCGGGCTTCACTTTAGCCAAATCAATCAAAACCTTTCCGCTGGCCGTTGGCAACCCACCTACATTTACGCCAATAGGTTTATAACCAATCGAATAAGTGGCATAGGCATTCCATTTTTTACTCGCGCGGTATTGTACTGAAACCTGTCCTGAAAAGTTACCCTCTGCATAGTCCGTATTAAAAGACTGGTTAGAATATACCCCGTTTTTCAAGGCAAGCAAAGCAGCGTCTGTGGTTTGCAAGCCACCATAGGCCACTCGGTTATAGTCTACCACTTTCTTGTCGTAGTTGTAACGAACACCGGGCAATACATGTATTTTGCTGGTAATGGCCCAGTCTGCCTGTGCAAAAACGGCTAAACTGGTACTCTTGATGCGGTTGGTTGTGCGTATACCAAAATTGTCAAAAAGACCCGGAGTTTTCCAAAGTTCACTGGTTGAGCTTTGTGCAAATCTCCATTGCGCCGAACCTGCTTCTTCGGTTTGTACCGGGTCGGATTTAAGATCCTGCCACAGGCCGAATAGTCCTACTACCCCACTCAATTTTTCAGAGATTTTTCCTGAATAGCGCAACTCCTGAGACAACTGGTCATGTACCGAGTTTCCTGATGAAATTGTAAACACGGGCAGACCAATATAATCTCTGTCGTTTAAAGGAACCCATTTCCAAAAACGCCATGCGGACGTGGAAGTAAGTGTTCCTTTACCAATTTTTATATCTGCATTTACAGAAACTCCACCCATTTGGTTATCGGCCTTGGACGGCGTATCCAAGTCTAACTTGCGCTCAAAAGCACTTTTATAAGGAATGGTATAACCTAAATCGGCGATAATATTATTGAACTGTCTATACGCTGCTCTTTGGGTAGTAACGACACCAGCCACGGGCCAGCCATAACCTGTTGGCTTCTGATCGGAAATATCTCCTATTAAGGTAATGTTCACTTTGTCGCTTGGTGTATATAAGAGTTGACCGCGCACACCGATGTTGTTAATGTCGTTAATAGGCAGCTGGGTGTGTTCATTGAAGAACGTGCCATTGCGTTGGGTACCTGTAAAGGATACACGTGCAGCCAGTTTTTTACTAATTGGCCCCGTCAAAGAAGCCTTGGCTTGAATAAAACCCAAATTTCCATAGCTTAGCTCGAAGTTCGCACCCGTTTCAAAACTTGCCGCACGGGTTGAAATATTAAAAGCACCGGCGGTTGTATTTTTGCCAAAGAGGGTTCCTTGCGGACCACGTAGTACCTCCACGCGCTCAATATCGATAAAATCTAACGCAGTTGCCGCAGGACGTGCATAGTATACTCCATCTACGTAAAAACCCACACCCGGATCAATCCCATCATTGGTTAAGCCAAAAGTTGAACCTAATCCACGAATATTCAATGTGGTATTTCTGGCATTGGATGCATAAAGTTGCACGGTAGGCACCAATTCTTTCAACCGATTTACATTAAAAGCACCTGCATCTTCTGCACGGGTTCCACCAATGACGGATATGGGTATAGGCACTTCCTGAGCAGATTCTTGACGACGACGGGAAGAAATGACTACGTCTTCAAGCTGGTTAGAAACCGGATCCAGTCCAATTTCCACCTTACTATCACTGATCAAAACTTCCTTTTTTACATAACCGATATAGGAAACGATCAGGGTAAAAGGTAAGGTTTGTCCGGTGATCAAGCTAAATTCTCCATTCACATCGGTAACATCGCCATTGGTGGTTCCCTTAATCGTCACCGTTGCACCAATGAGCGCATTGCTGTTATGTGTATCAAATATTTTACCTGAAATGGTTGCGTTAATTAAGGTTTTATCCTGTGCGGATAAGAAGAAAGGAAAGATAACAGCCACAAGCAGTAAGGCCGATTTCAAAATGTGTTTCATTCTAATCATTTTAGTGGGATGGTGTATTGTTACAATGTCATCTTATCAGGAGCAAAATGTAAATGCCCGATTAATTATATATCGCAACAACAACAAGAAATTTTAGATCGGATAGGTATGTTCATCAATTCCACATTTAGTTGATTCGTTTGCAAATGTACAACCAGTTTTTACATATACTATATAGATTTAGTAGATTTTATTAAAAAAATTCTAAAAAGCTCTTTCAAACCATCTTAACAGCATTTTAGGAAAGAAAAAAAATATTTAAACGATCTGATTTTCAGAAAATACTGATCCTTTGGGAACCTAAAAGAAAGTAATCGGTTTGCGGACAGATAGAACGAGCCCGGCATATAGGATTGAAAAAAATAAAGGATGCCATTTCGTAGCATCAAAAAAGTACAACAATTAAAACTGCACCTACCCCATCCGGACTCGCGGTTTAGCTGTTGTTTTGAAGATCAACATATGGCTCAATTGCAGAAACCATTGAGCATTTCCTACAACTTATTCATAATAGGTTGTATTGAAGCATGGAGCCTTATCAGCCATCGATTTTTAAATATTCCATGATTTAATTATCTTTAATTTTAACACCTTTGCGGCTAACCTCCTCTCTATAAATCATGTTACCACTAATTATCTCAATTCCTGTATTACTGCTGTATTTGATATTTGGAGATCGAAAAACCGCTGGGCAAATCATTCTCTTTTTTGTAATAATAATCGCGTGGCTAATTGGGCTGTTGATTGGAGAGCCTTATTATATCAAACTGTTCAAGGCATCTGAGAGAAACAACTATTATTTTGCCTGGTATTTTGGCTTGACCTTAGCAGGTATAATATGGGCAATTTGGCGCGCCCTAAGAGCGTGGAATAAGAAGTAAGACCAACTTTTTAAATTCAACAACTACCTGTATATCAAAATATTGTTCCATTGTAACCAGGCAATTTCACACCCAATCACAATGGAACACATCATCAGTTATAAATTTTTTCGGTTTAATTCTTTCACCGCATGGTCGGCGGCACGGGCTGTCATGGCCATATAGGTTATAGACGGATTCACACAAGAGGAAGAAACCATCGCGGCTCCATCGGTAACAAAAACGTTCTTGCAGGCATGTACCTGGTTGAACTTGTTCAATACCGAGGTTTTAGGATCTTTACCCATACGAGCCGTGCCCATGTCGTGTATACCTAGTCCCAAGTGGGTATCTGGTCGGTTGTAACCGGTTACATTTTTAAAACCAGCGGCTTCAAGCATCTCCACTGCCGACTGCATCATGTCTTTTCGCATGGCAATTTCATTTTCGCCAAAAGCTCCGTCAAAAACAATCAATGGAACACCCCATCGATCCTTTTGTAGTTTGTCCAGATACATCCGGTTATTGGGATCGGGTAGCACTTCTCCAAAGCCACCAAAACCAACGGTCCAACTTCCCGGTTTTGTGAGATCTTCTTTAAATTCAGCGCCAAAACCCGTTTGGGTTATACCTCTTTTCCAGTCGGACCTACTGGCCCCACCCTGATAGCCATAACCTCGTAGGAAATTTTGCTTGTCTTTACCCCAATTACGGAATCGGGGGATATATAATGCATTGGGTCGCTGACCGAACACATAATCCTGAGAAAAACCTTCCACGGTTGAAGTTGCCCCTACCCCCAAATGATGGTCCATCATATTCCTACCCACCTGATCGCTGTCATTGCCAAAACCCGTTGGAAACCTGTTCGATATCGAATTAAGCATCAAGCCCGCCGTGTTCATCGATCCTGCGTTCAAAAATATAATTTTGGCAAAAAACTCTTCCACAGCCATCGTATGCTGATTGATCACGCGAATACCAGTTGCCTTTTGCCTTTTTTCATCATACAGTATTTCTGTCGCGATGGTATCATGCAAAACCGTTAAACGCTCCGTTTTTCGAGCCGCGGGTATAGAGCCTGAAAGGGAGCTGTAATAGCCTCCGTATGGACAACCACGGCTGCATTTACTTCTATACTGGCACGAAGCCCGTCCCAAATCCAAATGCCAGGGTTGGGGCTTGGTAAGATTGGCAATGCGACCAATCGTTACCGGCCGTTTCATTTTTTTCAGCATCGCCTCCTTAAAATGCTTTTCAGGCGAAAACATAGGCATGGCGGTTAAGAAATGACCATCGGGCAATACTTCCAGCCCTTCTTTTTGTCCGCTGATCCCTACAAATTTTTCAACATGGGTATACCACGGTTCAAGATCCTCGTACCGAATTGGCCAGTCAATGGCGATACCGTCCCTGGCGTTGGCTTCGAAATCCTGGCGATTCATGCGGTATGACTGTCTTCCCCAGTGCATCGATTTCCCGCCCGTATGGTAAGCCCTAATCCAGTCGAAAGGTCGTTTTTCGATATAGGGATTTTCTTTGTCGTTGGTAAAATAGCCGCCTGCTTCCTCGTTGGCCAAAGTCCCAAAACGGTTGTTGGCCCAATATTCCTCCGCCGAATGAATCGTCACTTTGCCCCGGTGTTCAAACTCCCACGGGCTTTTCATGGCCGTTTCATATCCTTCTATGTGTTTAATCTCCCGCCCACGTTCAATCATCAACACCTGTAAACCACGTTCGGTCAACTCCTTAGCAGCCATTCCGCCCGACATCCCCGACCCAACTACAATGGCGTCGTAACGATGTGTTTTTGAAATTTTTATGTTTAAGTTCATAGTTATCAAGTCAATATGCAAACGCTTTTTGTCCGGGTTTTAATGAAACCAATTCCAGCTTGCCCGGTATGGGTACGTAGTCAAATGATGCTTTCATTCCCGGACAAAAAGCGTTTGCATATTGACTTGATAAAAGCGTTAATTCTTTCATCAGTCGCCAAAACGGAACTCCATTCACATCCCCCTTGACAGCCCCCGTTGATTTACGCTCCGCTAACTTCGCTTGTTGCGCGCTATACTCCTTCATCAGATTAACCGTCTCAGCCTCTACCGTTTTCAGCAATTCAGTTCTTTCCTTAGGTTTGAGCGCTAAAAAATTCCTTTTCTCAAGATCTTCCAACCCCCTCATAAAACTCACGTGCTCCGGCTTTCTATAACAGTCTTGCAGCATCATCACAATAAAGGCAGGGACACCCGCCTGCCGTGCTCCTGGTGTTGTAGTTTCCGGTATGATTATCTCGGCTATATCCGAAATCATATTTTTCTGATTTTCTGACAGGTTCAAATTTTCTGCAGATAATCCCCCCTCTGATTGATTTTCCCATCGATCCATCGCCAGCAACGTGGGTCCACAAAATGCACCACCTACCATCACTCCAATGCTTTTAAGTATATCTCGCCGATTCATCATATTGTAAATCCAATTAAACTTTTTTTATAAGTGCTAAAACAGAATCAACCCGTTAACTACTAGCTTCTAACTTAAAATTGTCTTCTTTACATTTATTAACCCAGCCGTAAAAAGCCCCAGAAAATTAGTTTTTATCCAAACTGTACAAATGGAGCTGTTACCGGCATCCCATCCCGCCTAATGCAAAATAATCAAACTCCAACATTTTCTTTAAAAAGTATATTATATAGCTTTATACTCTCTCCCCGCATCTATATCGTTTGGTTTAGTCCTGAAATCTATACACGCATGAAAAAATCAATAAGCAGAAAAGATTTTATTCAACAGGTTGGAATCATGGGTGCACTAGCCTCTTTGCTTCCTTCGAACCTTTTAGCTGGTGAAACTGCACCCCAGCAGGTTCGAGTAGGTATCATTGGTTGCGGTAGTGTTTCTACCCAGTATTTACCACATTTAAGCAAATCGCAATGGGTCAGGCTTGTGAGTACTTGCGACATTATAGAAGAACGGGCGAAAGCTGCTGCTAGTAAATATAGTGTTCCGAATTACTACACTTCCATTGAAAAAATGCTTTCAGGTGAACCTTTTGACTTGCTTGTCAACCTTACCAACATGCAGGAGCATGGTAAACTGAATAAACTTGGTTTGGAGCATGGCAGGAATATATGGAGTGAAAAACCAATGGCCAATAGTTATCAGGAAGGCGTTACACTGATGGAACTTGCCAAAAAAAAGCAACTTCGGATATGGGGGGCTCCTGCCGTGGTGATGAGTCCTCAATTTGCCTATATGTCGAAGGTGATACAGGAAGGACAACTTGGTACGATCGCCGCCGCCCATGGGCATTATGGTCATTTAGGGCCTACATGGTCGGCATTTTTTTATGAAAAACTCGGTGGTAGTATGCCCGATTTGGCCGTCTATAATATGGCCACACTCACCGGATTACTAGGACCGGTTAAATCGGTTGTAGCTATGCTGAATATCATCACACCTACCCGCAAAGTGGACAACCGGAACAGCCCTATAAAGGTAGAAGCAGAAGACAACAGCATGGTACTTATGGAACATGCTAGTGGTGCGTTGTCTCACGTACAAAGCGGTTTTAATTATTTTGATCCGTATGGTCATGAGGGAGTTGGACAAGAAAAGCCCACCGTTTCTATATGGGGAACAAAAGGGAATATGCACTTGATTGGTTACGACTGGGCACCTACCGGGGTCGACATCGCCACCGAAACGCACGAAAAAACCCGTCGAGTTGTAATGGATACCGGGCATTTCGTATGGCAGCAGGGTGCCACGGCCATCGCAGAGAACATGGCGAAGGCCACCGACCCAATGATTACTACTTTGCACGCATTGCATGTATTAGAGATCATTGAAGCCGCTCGAAAATCGCAAGAAACGGGAACAAGAATACCCCTTGAATCTTCTTTTAACTGGCCATTGATTTAGTATACCCCTTATATAACTTGCAAAAAGCAAGTTAATCAAATTGAATTTTTCATGATCCTTAAAATATTTAATAACCAAAACGAGTTAGCGGTAAAAGTTGCCACGCAAATCGTTGACCAAATCAAAGAAAAGCCTGATGCGCTGATCTGCTTTGCTACCGGCGAATCTCCCATGGCAACCTATAAGGTATTGGTGCAGGAGTTAAAAACCCAGCAAATCGATTTTACGAAATTTACAATGATCGGTTTGGATGAGTGGGTAAATATTCCACCCGAAAACTCCGGAAGCTGTGCCTATTTTTTACACCATTACCTCATCGCCCCCTTACAACTTTCGAGCGATCAGTATCACTTGTTCAACGCCATGAGTCCCGATTTAAATCAGGAATGCCTGGACATGGACAATTACATCAAACAAAAAGGAGGCTTAGATTTAATTATCGTGGGTATAGGAATGAACGGACATATTGGCTTTAACGAACCCGGTACCCCAAACCATCTATATACCCATGTAATTGATTTGGATACGACAACCACGTCAGTTGGTCAAAAATATTTCTCCGGGCAAACAACACTTTCCAAAGGTATTACCCTGGGGCTTCAATATGTTTCCGAAGCTAAGCAAGTTATCCTGATTGCCTCCGGCGACCGCAAAGCATCTATTATCAAGCAAACTTTGGAAGGTCCAATCACTCCGGAAATACCAGCCACGATCCTTCGAAAATTAGAAAATGCCTATATCATGACCGACCAGGAAGCGGCTTCACTTCTGGATTCACCCATTGTATCAAACCAGATTTAAACCATTCAATAATTCGATTGTAATTATGGTCCGGTCATTCTTAAAAACGCTATTGCATACCTTCCAGCATCGCTTGTTTTATATCGGGTTAGCCCTCGTGATATATTCCTGTAAACAGCATATCACGGATGAATGGCCGGGATTTGGTCATGATGCTTCCAATAATAAATTTTCAACGCTTCGTGAAATCGATACGGTTACTGTATCAAAACTTTCGCAAGTTTGGCAATTCGAAGATGCCCAGGAAGATGGAGCTTCGGTACTTTTTAACCCCCTGGTGGTAAACGGAATCATGTATGCTTTTATGCCTTCGGAGCAACTCGTTGCACTGGAAGCCAAAACCGGCAAAAAAATATGGGCCTTTAAGCCGGATAGCACCGACGTGAGCACATGGACACGGGGAATTACGTTCCATCACAATAAGACACTCGATCAAGACTTCCTATTGTTTGTATACGGCGCTACGCTCTACTCCATCAATGCGAAAACCGGGCTTCTCAACCCTACCTTTGGAACACAAGGGCGTATAGATTTTTACACCGGCCTTTCCGTTGCACCATCGCAACGAACTGCGGTTCATGTAACTGCCAATGCACCAGGCGTTATTTATGATAATTTGTTTATAGTAGGCTGTAAAGTCCCGGACGAACTTCCTTCCGCCTCTGGCGATATCCGCGCATTTGATGTGAACACAGGCGAATTGAAATGGATTTTTAACACCATCCCCAAAGAAGGGGAATTTGGAGCAGATACCTGGCCCAAAAACGCACGTGCAAAAAATGGAGGCGCCAACTGCTGGGCTGGAATGGCATTGGATCATAAAAGAGGAATCGTATATGTACCCACGGCCTCTCCTTCCTTCGATTTTTATGGTGCTGACCGCGAAGGTCAAAATCTTTTCGCCAACTGCCTGCTTGCGCTGAATGCAAAAACCGGTAAAAGAATATGGCACTTTCAGACCACCCACCACGACCTTTGGGATCGGGACAATGGATCTCCTCCTAATCTGCTCACTGTAAAACATGACGGAAAAAATATTGACGCCGTCGCCTTGGCGACCAAACTAGGCTATATATTTTTATTTAACAGAGAAACCGGAGAACCTCTATTTCCTATAAAGGAGATTCCCGTTCCTACAAAAAGTGATTTGCCGGGTGAAAAACCATGGCCAACACAGCCTTTTCCCAGCAAACCCGGGCCATTTGCCCGACAAGGATTTAAGGAAGAATATATTACCGATATCACCCCAGAGCTTAATCAATTCTTTAAGGATCAGATTAAAAACAATCAATATCAAACGGGTATATATGACCCACCTAATTTAACAGGTTCGGTGATTTTACCCACTGCACACGGTGGTTCAAATTGGGGGGGAGCGTCGGTCAATCCCAATACCGGTATCATGTTCGTGAACTCTGCCGATTTACCATGGTTTCTTAAACTAACCGAAATTAAAAATTATGCTGCCGACAATAATTTGAGTGGAGGTGAACTCTATAAAATGTATTGCAGTAATTGCCATGGGAAAGACCAAAAAGGCTCTCACTTTGGTCCAGATATTACCAAACGGGCTAAACTGCTTTCACCCGAAAAACTGGATCTCTTTATCAAAAAGGGAGCCGAGCCCATGCCCTCATTTAACCATTTACCGCAACCCCAAATTGACGCCATCGTATCATTTTTACTGGATCTAAAAATTGCTTCAAACCAGGAGAAGGTAAAACCTACTGAGCCCTATGGCTTTTCCGGCTACGACTTCTACAAGGATGCAAACGACAATTTTGCAATTAAACCTCCATACGGGACCTTGAATGCCATTGACCTCAACAAAGGAGAGATCTTATGGCAGGTACCGTTGGGTGAAGATGAGAAACTTGCCAAAATGGGTATTAAAAATTCAGGAATGTTCAACCGAGGTGGCGGCATTGCCACGGCAGGTGGGTTGGTATTTATTGCTGCCACCGGTGACAGACACTTCCGTGCTTTTCATCAAAGGACGGGCAAAGTCCTTTGGGATATAGAAATGCCTGGTGCCGGTTATTCCATTCCCTCCACGTACGCTGTAGATGGAAAACAATACATCACGATTGGCGTAAGTGCCAACCCGACTA
>CALGRQ010000514.1 GCA_937880795.1 uncultured Dyadobacter sp.
GAGAACAGGTTACTCACATTGACATACACCCGTAGCCCGTTGCTACCCAGTTTTTTAATGGTCTTAGAATCGAAGTTATAGCCCAATTCTATATTGCGCAGACGGATATACCTTACGTTCGTAATCCAAAAATCACTTTTACGGAAGTTGACATGGCTGGAATTATCTTTCCGCAATGCAGGATACGTACCGGCTACCCAAGCACTGTTTGGGTCAAATGGATCCTCACGATGCCAACGATCTTCGAGCATAAACGCCGGAGAGGTCCCGTTGTTTTGATATGGTATTTTTAATTCCCAGTTTCTCTGAAAACTCTGTAGTGATGCTCCGGCGAAATCCATGAAGAGGCTGAAACCTTTGTAGGTTAAGCTGGTGTTGAGTGCAAAACTTAGGTACGGATTGGCCCCTTCTGCATAACCGATCGGCCGCTCGTCAAGGTTATCTATAATGCCGTCGTTGTTTACATCCTTGTAAATGAAGTCACCAGGCAATTGTGTTCTGTTACCTTGTCCATCGTTGTTGATCGTATGGCTTTCGATTTGCTCCATAGACTGGAACTGTCCAACAACCTGATAACCCCAGTTGATATTGCCCAGACGATCTACGTATGAATCACGGTATTCGTGGTAGGAATTACCAAAGCGAGGTTTGTAAAAATCAAGGTCTCTACGACGGGACAGGGTTGCATTGGCACTCACCGAGTAACCCACCTGACCTACTGAACTCTTATAACTTAAAACCCCCTCTATACCACGATGCACGTCACTGTTGAGGTTTTCGTTGGGTAGGGTATAGCCCACTTCCGAAGGAAGTAGCACGTCATAACGTGCTGCCGGTAAACCCTCTCTTTTTCTAGAAAAAATATCAACCTGTCCGTTCAGTTTACCGTCCAAAAGCCCAAAATCTATACCGAAGTTGGTCGAAATGTTGGTGATCCATGAGAGTGTTGTGATGGGTAACCCTCTTGGGCGTACACCAATGTTATAGGTGCCGTCAAAAATGGCGCTGCCCTGAAGAAAGTTGTAACCCGGAAGGTAACTGAAAGGAGCCACAAGGAAGTCGTTGTTCGCTAACCTGTCACTACCTGTACGACCATAAGACGCACGAAGTTTCAGATTACTAAATACGTTACCAAGTTTTCCTTGGAAGAAGTTTTCTTCGGAAATACGCCATCCGGCAGACACCCCTGGGAAAAATCCGAATCGCTTACCGGCAGCATATAGGAAGGATCCGTCATAACGACCTACACCTTCAATCAGATATTTTTCCTTATAGTTGTAGTTTATCTTTCCTATATAACCGGCGCGAGCCTCGGTATTCCATTCATCGATGAGCAAATCTTGATTAGCAAACGACATCAATGGAATGTAGTTATTAGGAGGCACGGTATGTACCACTAAATTGGTGTGTTCCAGATCCGACTGCTCATAAGCGGCTAGGGCGGAAATTCCGTGATCGCCAAAATTTTTGGTATAATTCAGTTGGAACTGGGCAAAACGGTCTATGGTATTACGCTTTCGGCGCTCTCTCCATGGGTTTTGGTTTCCACCACCAGGAACTACGTTGTAGGTATCATTGGCAGCATCGTACGTATAGGCATCATAGGTATACTCAAATCCGTCGAAATCGTGATTCCGGAATTGATAAGAATAAGTTCCTTTGGCTTTCAATCCGAAGGCAAAGTCATATTCAGCATAGAAATTTCCTTTCACTACGCGGTCAATTTCATCAATATACCCGGTAATTTCCTTTTTGTAAGTGGCAGGATTCACGTTAACATTATGCGTCTGATTGATATATTTTGGATTATCGTTGGCATAAGGACGTTCAGTAGGCCACATGGTGAAAATGCTCAGGAACGGGTTGAAATAGTCATCCAGTCCTGGTACACCGGTTTGGAAGCGGTCTTCAATCCGAGCGCTCAGCTGTGTTCCTACTTTGAAATTTTTAGCTACCGTAGCCTCTACGTTGGCTTGAATATTGGTTCGCTTAAAATTAAAGTCGCGGATCAGGGCGTCCTGGTTCAAATGCCCCACGGATAAAAAATAGTTTATTTTTTCTGTTCCACCCGAGACGTTCGCATTCAGAGAATATTGTGGTACGTTTGGACGCATCACCATTTTGTAATAATCAAAACTTTGATATCCTTTTTCGGTTCCCGCCTTCCATTTTGCAAGTTCCTCTGGTGTAATTGTTGGCGTGCGTCCCTGATTTACATCTGATTCTACCAGACCGCGCATGTGCTGGTAAGCATTGGCAGGTTTTGGGTATCTGGTGAAATTTGACATCCCATAATAACCGGAAATATTGATCCGAGCCGGTCCATCACCGGCTTTCCCTCTCTTGGTGGTGACGAGTATAACCCCGTTGGATGCCCGCAGACCATATATAGCAGCGGAGGCGTCTTTCAAAATCGAGATACTTTCGATATCATTCTGACCTAGGTTGTTAAAGTTTGCTGCGTCAGAAGGAACACCATCAATTACATAAAGCGGCGTACCCAGATTTCGAATCTGGATGGAAGTAGCTGCACCAGGACGGGCATCTGCTTTACGTGCTGTAATACCCTGTACCCGCCCTACAAGGGCATCAGATGTCCCTACGGACGGTGTTCGGATCAGGTCTTTGGCCTGAACGCTGCTTACTGCACCAGTCAGTGTCGCTGTTGACTGCGTTCCATAACCTACTACCACCACTTCTGTGAGGTCCTCGCTGCTTGGATGCAGCGTAACATTGAGGTTGCTTTGGTTGCCAATAGCTACATCTTGCGTGGCAAAGCCAATGAATGAAAATGTTATCGTTTGTGCATCGTCTGGAACGGAAAGACTAAAATTTCCATCCGCGTCGGTGGTGGTACCAACGGTACTTCCTTTTACAACAACACTTACACCCGGTAGGCCTGCATTTTTTTCATCGGTTACTTTACCTTGAATGGTCTTATTGATGGCAGAAAGGCCGGTTATTTTAGCAGATGTAAAGGCGAGCGGAGCGGCGATAATCTGACCCGGTTCGAGCATTCCTGTAATCAGAATGGCACAAACGGATCCGCAAAGTCCCGGATAGGGATTTCGTCTAAATGAATTCATGATTTTAAATTAGGTTAGAAGGTGAGATAGTCTTTTTTAATTGTTATGTCACATAAATTGTTTGTTTAGTTATATTTTTAATTAGGTATAGATATACAAAGACAATCCATTTCCATGGATTGTACCATTTGTGCAAGAAGAATCGTTCCAATATAATTTGTGAACGATATAATATAAACGTTACAAAAAGAGCCTGTAAGGCTCTTTTTGTAACTAAAAGTTTATTGTTTAACTACCTTCATCACACCGGACATAAGTCGCCAGTGTCCCGGGAAAGTACAGATAAACGGATAATCACCAACCTGATCCGGAACGACAAATCGTAAGCGGTATGTTTGTCCGGGGTTTACCAGGGGAGATGCCGCTATAACCTGCGGAATTGCCGGTACATAATGCTTCTCGGCCCCGTCTTTCGCTGTAATCATTTTGTCAGCGGCAGCGCCAATGATGTTGGTGGACTTTGGTTTCCCAACGACAATATTGTGCTGCATAGCATCCGGATTTTCGAAAACAATCTCAACGGTTTTCCCTGCAATGGCGGTAAATTCAGTGACGTCGAATTTCATCTCCTCCCGAATGGCTTTGAT